>CBFHGY010000060.1:0-13730 GCA_965655465.1 Bacteroidia bacterium
GATGTCTTCGGATACCTTTTTGATGGTTTTATGAAGTATTTTTAGTTCTTCTGGACTTGCCGCATCGGCAGAAACGGCCCATTTTTCGCCTTCGTAAAACAGGCGCCAAAACTTCCCAAGAAAACGAGAAACTCCTTCGATGCCATTGGTGTTCCAGGGCTTGGAATCTTCCAAAGGACCTAAGAACATTTCATACAAACGAAGGGTATCGGCTCCATATTGGGCACAAACATCGTCGGGATTGACTACATTACCCCAGCGTTTACTCATTTTTTGCCCGTCTTCACCCATGATCATGCCTTGGTTGACCAATTTTTGGAAAGGCTCATCCCAACTGATATATCCCAAATCGTAAAGAAACTTGGTCCAGAATCTGCTGTATAATAAATGCCCGGTGGCGTGCTCACTACCTCCAATATACAAGTCAACTTGCTTCCAATATTCTAAAGATTCTTTTCCTGCAAATGTCTCGTGATTATTCGGGTCAATGTAACGCAAAAAATACCAACTACTGCCGGCCCATCCAGGCATGGTATCGGTTTCGCGTTTTCCATTGGGGTGATTTACCCAATCTTCAAGCGCTGCCAATGGACTTTCGCCAGTGCCTGTTGGGGTGTATTTTTCTACTTTGGGTAGTTCAATGGGTAATTCGTTCAAGAGTTGAGGGATGCCATTTTTATAAACAATCGGGAAAGGCTCGCCCCAATAGCGCTGACGTCCAAACCCGGCTTCTCGGAGTTTGTAATTTACTTTTCGGGTTCCGATTTTGCGGGTTTCTACCTCACTAATAGCCCTATCGATGGCTTCTTTTACGGTTAATCCGTTTAAAAAATCCGAATTGAAGCAAATACCTTCTTTGCCACTAAGTGCCTCTTTTAAAGGTAAATCGATATCCGCATCCAGAGGTTTGATTACCGGAATGATGGGCAAATTAAATTTTTGTGCAAATTCAAAGTCCCGTTCATCGTGAGCAGGAACAGCCATGATTGCGCCGGTACCATATCCCGCTAACACATAATCGGAGGTCCAAACAGGGATAGATTCTTGGGTGAACGGGTTAATCGCATATGCACCTGTGAAAACGCCTGTTTTTTGGGTGTCGGACATCCGTTCTATTTCTGATTTATTTTTTGCAGTTTCCGCATATTGGGCCACGTTTTCGCGTTGTTCTGAACTGCAAATATCCAATAGGAAGGAAGTTTCAGGTGCCAAAACCATGTAGGTAGCACCAAAAAGAGTATCCGGACGTGTGGTAAACACGCGGATTACTTGTTCATGTCCGTTTATTTGGAAATCGATTTCGGCCCCTTCGCTTCTGCCAATCCAATTGCGCTGGATTTCTTTCAAAGAATCGGTCCAATCAATTCCGTTTAGGCCTTCAATTAAACGGTCGGCATAAGCGGTAATGCGCAGGCTCCATTGCTTCATTTTCTTGCGGATTACAGGGTATCCTCCGCGCTCACTGCGACCATTAACAACTTCTTCGTTTGCAAGAACGGTACCTAATTCTGCGCACCAATTCACAGTGGTTTCATCCATAAATGCCAACCGGTAGGCATTTAACTGGATTTCTTTTTCTTCCCAAGAAAATTTGGACCAATCCTCGGCACTAAAATGGGTTTTTGCGCTATGGTGTGCATGGGAATCTTGACTGCCAAAATTTTCGAAATGAGCAATTAATTCGGAAATGGGTCTGGCCTTTTGTGCTTTTTTATCATACCAGTGTTCAAAAAACAGTCCAAAAATCCATTGCGTCCATTTGTAATAAGAAGGATCACAGGTTTTTACCTCACGATCCCAGTCGAAGGAAAAGCCGATTTTGTCTAATTGCTCTCGGAAGCGTTTCACATTGGTTTCTGTAGTAACCGCGGGGTGTTGTCCGGTTTGGATGGCGTATTGCTCTGCGGGCAAACCAAAAGCATCATATCCCATGGGGTGCAACACATTGTACCCCGAAAGTCGTTTATACCGAGCAACAATATCAGAGGCGATATAGCCTAAGGGATGTCCCACATGTAAACCAGCTCCTGAGGGATATGGGAACATATCGAGCACATAGTATTTGGGTTTTTGTGAATTGTTATGAACGGCGTAGAGGTTTTCTTGTTGCCATTTTTGTTGCCATTTGGCTTCGATTTCTTGGAATTGATATAGGTGCGAATCAGACATTTCGCTACAAAAATACGAAGAGGCGTTCTTTTTACCGACCTTTGTGGGTTCATGGCAGAAAGTAATTTTATTGACTATGTGAAAATCTGTTGTCGAAGTGGCAACGGAGGTGCCGGAAGTAGGCATTATTTCAGGTCAAAAATGAGTCCAAAAGGTGGACCAGATGGCGGCGATGGCGGCAAGGGTGGTGATATTATATTGTTGGGAAATGCGCAATTGTGGACGCTATTGCATCTAAAATACCGCAAACATATTTTAGCTGGACACGGAAATCCGGGAAGTGAAAGTTTCAGTACGGGTAAAAGTGGAGAGAGTATTGTTCTCGAAGTGCCCTTAGGAACTGTAGCCAAGGACGCAGAAACCGGTGAGGTATTATTTGAAATTACCGAAGATGGAGAAAAGAAAGTTTTAGTTCCTGGAGGTGCCGGTGGATTGGGCAATGCTCATTTTGCGACACCTACTAACCGCGCACCTCAATATGCGCAGCCAGGTATACCCGGTATTGAGCAATGGATCATCTTAGAGCTTAAGGTTTTAGCAGATGTAGGATTGGTAGGATTTCCCAATGCAGGAAAAAGTACATTATTAAGTGTAATTTCCGCGGCGAAGCCAGAAATTGCGAATTACCCATTTACCACCTTGGTACCTAATTTGGGGGTCGTAAATTATCGCGATTACCGCAGTTTTGTAGTAGCGGATATCCCGGGAATAATTGAAGGAGCCCATGAGGGCAAGGGTTTAGGACATCGATTTTTAAAGCATATTGAACGAAATGCGGTTTTGCTGATTTTGATTCCTGCCGACAGTCCGGATCATTATAAAGAATACAAAACACTCATGAATGAATTGGAAACTTTCAGCAAGGAATTGGTGATGAAAGACAAGATCATTGCTATTAGTAAGAGTGAAATGCTCGATGAGGAATTAAAGGAGGCTATTAAACGAGAAATGAAAGATATTCATCTGCATTTCTTTAGTGCAGTTGCTCAGCAAGGACTTATAGAACTCAAAGACACCTTGTATCAAGCCATTCAAGACAATACCTAACTTACTTTTAAATCCTTATTTTTGCCATAACACACGATTTTACGAGAATATGAAACATATAATTGTTAGCTTTTTTTCTATGGCCTTTGCGGTATCCGCATGGGCGCAAATTTCAGAATTACCTGATGTAACCGCAGTACCTAGAAACTTGAATGAAAACAAGGTTATTTTTACCATTGCAGGAACCCAAGAGGTGAGCCTCGATGAATTTGAACGTCAGTTTTTAAAAAATCTAAATTTAAAAGAGAAGGCAGTTACCGCTGAAGATATTGATACGTATGTTAAATTATACGTTCGTTTTAAACTTAAAATTCAAGATGCTTTGGATGCAGGAAAAGATACTGCAGAGGCCTATAAGCGCGAATTGGCTATGTATCGCGATCAATTGGCACGAAATTATCTCTATGATAAAAGCGTAACCGATAAATTGATTGAAGAAGCATACACTCGCTTAAAGGAAGAAGTAAATGTATCTCATATACTTATTCGTTGCGATCGCAATGCCGAGCCCGGTAAAGTGAATTCGATTTTAAATCGCATGGCAGAATTCAAGCGTATTTTAGACAAAGATCCATCTCCTGAGAAGTTTGCCGAGTTGGCTGCAAAAGAATCTGAAGATCCCGGATCAAAAACGTCCGGTGGGGCTTTGGGTTATTTAACGGCTTTACAAGTAGTTTATGAATTTGAAAATGCAGCTTATCAAACTCCAATTGGAGGAATTTCGGATGTGTTCCGTACCGATTTTGGATTCCATATTTTAAGAGTAAACGCCAAAAGAAGCAATCCAGGGGAGGTTAAAGCCCGTCATATTTTAATACGCACGGGTAATAATGCCGCTCAATCTCCAGAGGAAGCAGAAAAGTTAATTCGTGAAATACATACCAAAATTGCAGAAGGGGAGTCTTTCGAAGAAATGGCTAAAAAGCACAGTGAAGACTTCAGCTCTAAATATTCTGGAGGAAACATGAATGCCCTCAGCGTAACGCAATACATCGGTGATACCGAACGCCAATCGTGGGCCGAAAAAGCATTTGCATTGAACAAAGAAGGTGACATTACCCCGCCTTTTCAAACCAGTTTTGGATGGCATATTTTGCAATTAGTGGAAAAGAAACCTCTAAAGCCATTCGATGAGATGAAGGTAAGTTTGCGCAATAAAGTTCAGCAAAACCAACGTTCTCAAATTGGCATTGATTCTCTTGTAAGTCGGGTAAAGCGCGAAAATGTGTTTTATGAAAACAAGGCCATTAAAGAAATATTGTTTGACTTACTAACAAAAGACTCTGGTTTAATTAAAGGGAAGTTTGACCTTTTGAATCTCCCTGAGGAAGTTAATATCAACACCAATGGAAAAACGATTACGTTTGATTTGTTTATGACAAATTTGTTTCAAATTGGAAATCAGTCCTATACCGTTGAACAATTTGCTGGAAGATTGGCAGCGCAAAGAAAACCCATAGAAGGTTCTGTGAATGATTATTTACAAGAGGCTTTTTCAAAATGGGTTCAAGAAGCCTGTGTATCGTATCAAAACGAACATTTGGAAGAAAAATCACCGGAATTCCGCTACATCTACAAAGAATACCGCGAGGGAATTTTGATGTTCAATCGCATGCAGGAAATGGTTTGGGATAAAGCCAATAAAGACACCCTAGGTTTGGCAGCCTATTTTCAAGAACATATTTCCGATTATCAATGGGCCGATCGTTTTCATGCAGCATTTTTCTTTTGTGCGGATAAAAACATGATGAATCAAGTTGCCAAGCAGGTTAAAAAAGGAATTGAAATGGACTCGATACGTAAAATTCATACCTCGAAGAGTCAGTTAGATTTTAGCTATCGTTTTGGCAAATATCAATTAAGTGATACCTTTTTATTCCCACAGAAGGACCCCTTAAAAGTGGTATTTTCAGATATGAAATATCGCAAGAAATCAAATAAAATTTATAAGTTGGGCAAAATAGGAGAAGACTTTGTAGTGGTTAAAATCCTTGATTTTATACCTTCCGAATCTAAGAAATTGGAAGAAACCAGAGGTCCTGTAGCTTCTAAATATCAAGAAGTACTTGAGCAAAAGTGGATTTCTGATCTTGAATCTCGATACACGGTGCAAATTAATGAGGATGCAGTACGTACTTTCAAAGCCAAGATGAATGTTAAATAAAATGCAAATATCTGCCTTGAGATTTTTTGCAATAATTGCATTTTTTTCTTTTGGAACGCTCATTGCGCAACCCAATGCAGCAGGGGTAGCATTGCCTCCCCAGTACGCCGATGGTATTTTAGCCGTAGTGGGTGATCAGGTGATTTTACACAGTGACTTTGAAACGGAGAAAGTTCAATTGGCTCGTGGACAGGCATTGCCCGATACCCAACAAATGTATTGTTTTGTATTGGAGCAACTCATTATTAGGAAGTTGCTGTTAAGTCAAGCAGAATTAGATAGTTTACCTCTTGAAGATGACCGCGTAGAGGCTGAAATAGACAACCGAATTCGGAATTTTCAACGTCAAGCGGGAAGTTTGAAAGATCTCGAACGATATTTGGGAAAATCTATCCAAGAGTTTAAGGAAGAAATTCGCCCTAAAATGCGTGAGCAATTACTATCACAGCAAATGGAATCTACTATTACGGGAAATGTACGTGTAAGTCCGCAGGAAGTACAAGATTATTACCGTGAAATTCCAGAGGACAGTTTGCCCGTAATTCCCACAGAAGTAGAGGTAGCCCAATTACTCTTTGAATTGCCATTGTCAAAAATTTCAGAAGATTTCGCACAAGATCAATTAAATGAATTGCGAAGAAGAATTATTAAAGGAGAATCTTTTGAGAAATTGGCCAGGGCATATTCTATGGATCCAGGTTCTAAAAATAATGGGGGCTTATTGCCTGAATTTGGCAGAGGAGAGATGGTAAGTGCTTTCGAGAGGATGGCTTTTAAACTCAAAGACGACAGCATTTCAGAGGTATTTAAATCAGAGTTTGGTTACCATATTATGAAGTTGATCAAGCGAAAAGGAGAGAAAATTCTGGCTGCTCATATCCTGATCCGTCCAGAAAATACTTCTGACGATTACATGAAAGCATCGAAAACTTCCGATAGCATCTACGTCCTTCTAAATTCAGGTGAAATGCAATGGTGTGATGCCGTTAAACAGTTTTCATCTGAGAAATTGGGTAATCGGGGATATTGTGGATTTTTAGTTGATCAAACTACGGGACTCCAAAAAAACATACTTGAGGGTTTGCCCTCGGACGTAAAAATCGTTATCGAGAAGATGAAGGAAGGAGAGTTTTCAAAACCTGAAATTACAATGTTACCCGACGGTAGGAGCATGTACCGAATTTTATATTTAAAGAAGTTTGTAGCTCCTCACACGGCCAATTTGATACAAGATTATAGCCGCATTCAAATGGAGGCTGAATCGCGTAAAAAACAGGAAGCCTTAGATAAGTGGGTGCAAAAATTTAGAAAGAATACCTTTATTAAGGTGACCCCTAGAGGCATTGTTTGTGATAATTTAGCGCGTTGGAATCATGAATAATCAAGAAATTTTAACAGGCGCAGAACAATTTAGCGGCAAAATTACGGCTCTTAAGCAAGAGTTGGGAAAGGTAATTGTTGGTCAAGAACAGGTTGTAGACGCGTTAGTTAATGGCTTGTTTTCACACGGTCATGTTCTGATGATTGGGGTTCCAGGATTGGCAAAAACGCTATTGGTTAAAAGTTTGGCACAATGTCTGGCACTCGACTATAATCGCGTGCAGTTTACTCCAGATTTAATGCCTAGTGACATTATAGGTTCGGAAATATTAGATGAAAATCGAAAATTCACATTTATTCCGGGTCCTATTTTTACCAATTTATTATTAGCAGACGAGATAAATCGAACGCCCCCTAAAACGCAAAGTGCTTTATTGGAAGCCATGCAGGAACGGCAAGTAACTGCGGCGGGTCAAAACCGTCGATTGGCCGATCCATTTTTTGTTTTGGCCACTCAAAATCCTATTGAACAAGAGGGAACCTACCCATTGCCTGAAGCTCAATTAGATCGATTTATGTATCAGGTTATGGTTGATTATCCTGCTTTTGACCAGGAATTACAAGTTTTAAAACAAACTACGCGTGCGGATCATTATACCCCCGAAGCGGTTTTATCTGCCAATGATATTCGGTTGTTTCAAAGGGTTGTACGGGAAGTGCCCGTGACCGATGCAGTTTTCGAATACGCATTAAAATTGGTTCATAAAACGCGCCCGAGCTCTCCCTTAGCCGATGCAGAAACTAAACAATACGTTTCTTACGGTGCTGGACCTAGAGCGGGTCAGAATTTAATTTTAGGAGCCAAGTGTCATGCGCTCATGCGGGGAAAGTTTTCAGTAGATATCGAAGATATACGTGCGGTTGCTCATTGGGTCTTGGTGCATCGAGTGGTGCTTAATTTCAAAGCTGAAGCGGAGGGTAAAACAGTAGCTGCTTTATTAGATCGCTGGATGTAATTTAATATTTGAAAGTATATGAAAACGGTTCTTAGACACAAGAGCCGTTTTTTTTGATTCCTAAAGAGTAAAAAAAGGCGGTATCGCGCCGCTACAACCTGCTACCCTTGCTTCCTTCCAGACCTGGGGGAGTTGACAAGGAGCTGGCCGTACCGCCCGGTACAAAGGTAGTATTAATTCATGGCCAAATCAAGCCATAACGGGTATTTACGATTATCTTTGTAAGATGCTGTTGAAATCCAATGCCTTGGTCAAGCAGTACGGTGCCAAGCGTGTCGTAAATGAAGTTACAGTTTCCGTAAATACCGGAGAAATTGTGGGTCTTTTGGGCCCGAATGGTGCGGGTAAAACCACGACGTTTTATATGTTCGTTGGGCTTGTAAAGCCCGATGAAGGCGATATCTTTTTAGAGGATGAGGTTATTACCCAATTGCCGATGTATAAAAGAGCACGAAAAGGTTTGGGGTATTTACCGCAGGAAGCTTCTGTATTTAGAGATCTCTCTGTGGAAGATAATATCAAAGCTATATTAGAAATGACCAAGCTCAGTGTCAAGGATCAGAAAGATAAATTGGAAGAATTGATTGATGAATTCAGTTTGGGTCGGGTGCGTAAAAATATGGGAAAGGTTTTGAGTGGCGGAGAGCGCCGTAGAACTGAGATCGCACGTGCATTGGCAACAGATCCACATTTTATACTTTTAGATGAGCCTTTTGCAGGCGTTGATCCAATTGCCGTTGAGGATATTCAATCGATTATTTACAAATTGAAATCGAAGAATATTGGCATTTTAATTACAGATCACAATGTTCAAGAAACGTTAAGTATAACCGACAGGGCGTATTTGCTTTTTGAAGGAAAATTATTGAAACAAGGCACTGCCGAAGAGCTGGCTGCCGATGAGATGGTTAGAAAGGTGTATTTAGGGCAAAACTTTGAGTTGCGTCGTAAAACTTTTACTGTAGATTAAGTAATTTTAATGCGCCTTATTTACTCCGATTCTCAAGATGTATATTTTAATCTGGCCTCAGAAGCCTATCTGTTGCATGAGCAGGATGAAGATGTAATTATGATATGGAGAAGCCATAATGCAGTGGTTTGTGGAAAGCATCAAAATGCATGCGCTGAAGCCAATTATGCCTATTGTGCTTTGAATAATATTGATATTGCCCGACGTTTATCTGGGGGTGGAACGGTGTTCCACGATTTGGGAAACATCAATTTCAGCTTCATTAAAAAATTAGATCAGGGTATGGAACGCGCGGTAGACTATAAGCGGTATTTAGAACCCATTCGAAAAGTTTTAGAGTCCATGGGCATTATCACTACATACAGTTCTCGGGATGATTTATTGTTAAACGAATTAAAAATTAGTGGGAATGCCCAGCATATCTATCAAAAAGGATTAAAAGGATTGCACCATGGTACCTTGTTATATGATGCCAATTTAAGTGCTTTGGGGAAGTCAATTCATAGCGATGGAACCTATTTGGGCAAATCAGTGCCAAGCAACCGCAGCGAGGTTACCAATATCCGTAATTGGCATGACTTTGGAGATACCCAATCGTTTTTAAGCCGTTTTCTAGAAGAAATTGCCGATTTTTTTGAAATTTCTGTGGGTACTTGGACCCCTGAAGAAAAGTCACGCTGTTTGGAAATATCCCAAGAAAAATTTTCACAAGAATCCTGGATTTTAGGATACAGTCCGCGCTATACACACCAAAGGAAATTGAATTGGTCCGTAGGAAACCTTAATTTGCAAATGCATGTATATCAAGATGTCATTGAAGAATTGATATTTACCGATAATGCAGGCAATCGGGTCTTTGAAGGCGAATCTACTGATTTGATTGGAGGAGCGCTACGTTTAAGCCGATTGCGAGGTCATTTTAAGGGGGTTACGGATACGGAGTTATTGGATTTGTTTTAATAATTTTGGCAATGAACAAAAAAGAACGGGTTGTATTTATTGGGGAAACTTTAGAACGCCTATACCCAGAAACTCCGGTTCCTTTAGATCATAAAGACCCTTTTACCTTACTTATAGCGGTTTTATTGAGTGCGCAGTGCACCGATGAACGGGTAAATAAAATTACGCCGGCATTATTTGCAAAGGCCGATACTCCGCATGCGATGTTGGATTTGAGCGTTGATGAGATTCGAGAAATTATCAAACCTTGTGGCTTGAGTCCGTTTAAAAGTAAAGCTATTCGAGGCTTAAGTGAGATTTTAGTCGCAAAGTATGCAGGTGAAGTGCCTCAAAGTTTTGAGGAATTGGAAGCGTTGCCCGGTGTAGGACATAAAACAGCCAGTGTGGTGATGAGTCAGGCTTTTGGAGTGCCTGCCTTTCCGGTTGATACGCATATTCACCGATTGGCACAACGCTGGAAGCTTACCAATGGGAAGAATGTGGAGCAAACTGAGAAGGATTTGAAGCGTTTGTTTCCGAAAGAAACTTGGAACAAATTGCATCTGCAGATTATTTTCTACGGTCGCGAATTTTGTCCCGCACGTGGACATAAAGAAGCGGAATGCTTAATCTGCAGCACGGTTTTGGGATTAAAAACCTGAAAAATTAAAAATCAGGGGTTATTGTGCGCCGAATTTTAGATTTTGTTTTATTAAAAGCGCCCCAACTAAAGCCTAAATTAATAAAAGGTTGCTGGGCAATGTAACCGTATGCAAAATCTATTTGAGTATTGGAAGTTAATTTATGTCCGAAGCCAAAGTCAAACCCGGGTTGCCAGATTTTGATTTGATCTATGCCCTTTCCAGTAATAAAGTCATTCAGAAAACATTCTGCAAATACAAAGGTGTTTTTATTGATATTGTTTATTCCAACAAGGGTAGTAAGCCAGTTGCGCTCTTTTTCACCGCTGTTGCGGTTTCTGGAAAAACGAACACCGGTGTTGAATACAAAGGCGCTTTTTTCGGTGTTTAGGGTTGCAGATACTTTATGGCTGCTATATAATTTGCCATTTGAAAAGTCCTTGTTGCCATTGGGTATCCCTAGATGGGATATCCAAGCTACGTTTTCAATAATTTGAATTTTTGTGCCTATTTCTAAATCCGCAAATCCAATTTGTGACGTAGAATTTTGGGGATTGCGAAGCAATGCAGTTGCCATGCGGAGCTCAAACCCTTTTAAAAAGCCTAATCGAAAGGAAGAATAAGGAAGTGTTCCTGTAAAGTTCGTCTTATTGGAAGCATTTTCTACCGCATTAATTTGGAAACCATTTTCATTTTGAAATGATCCCGGCTTCAAGGTATAGGAATTGTCAGATAGTGAGGGCCTATCGGTATTTAATTGGGCGCTTAGGGTGAAACTAAAAAGCAATAATAGTAGAACCAAAACCGATTTTTTCATAGAGCAATTTAATATAAAATAGGGGTAAAACATAAAAAGGCCGTCCACTTGGGAACGGCCTCTGTATACTGGGAATATATATTTAACGGTATCCCAGCGTGTTTAAAATAGATGTTTAATTAGAATTAACGAGATACTTTGCGGCGAGGTTCGCTGCTTCTATTTGCACTGAATTCACGTTTAGCACCGTCTCCGTTTCTATTGCCACGGAAATCGCCACCGCCAGAACGACGTTCGGATGAAGGTCTTGATTCACCACTTCTTTGAGGTCTGTCTGAACTGCGTGCAGGTCTGTCGGAGCTAGAACTGTTACGATTACCACGGAAATCACCTCCACCAGAAGAGCGACGGAACTCGCCACCCCCTGAAGGACGACGGTCTGAAGCTGGGCGTGCTTCTCCACGTGAGCTATCGCGATTTCTTTCGCCACGGAATTCACCGCTACCGCCTCTGCGTTCCCCTTGTGGGGCATCGCTTCTGCGAGAGTCGTTTCCGCCTCTACCGCGGTATTCGCCCGACTTATGAGCGCCTTGATTGCGGCCATAAGAAGATTTACCCCGTGAATTACCAGAAGGTCTGCGACCGCTTCCACCTGACTGATGTTTTTCGGGTAATTCAATTCTGAAATCGTGTTCCATTTCTAATAATACCTCTTGACCGTATTCTTTTTGCAATGCATGAAGATGTTTGGCTTCATGAGGGCTACAGAAAGACATCGCTAAGCCTTCCTTACCAGCACGACCGGTACGTCCGATACGGTGGGTATGGGTTTCAGGATCTTCGGCCATGTCATAATTAAGTACGTAATTTAGAGTTGGGATATCAACACCCCTTGCTGCTACGTCGGTTGCTACTAAAACGCGATCGCGGCCAGATTTGAAATTATCCAAATTGCGGGTACGTTCACGTTGTGATTTATCACCGTGAATGGCACAAGCACTGATATCCGCATCGCGTAAAAGGTTAACCAATTTGTCTGCACCGTGTTTCGTGCGAGAAAATACGATCATAGCATCGATCTCAGGATCTTGCAAAAGGTCTACCAATAAATCTTCTTTATTTTTTTGACCTACGGCAAACAACCACTGAGAAATTTTAGGCTTTTGTTCTTCGGTTGGAACAATATCAATTCGTTCTGGATCGTTCAATAATTCTTCAGAAAGTACGCGAATTTCCTTAGAAGCAGTAGCAGAAAACAACATGGTTTGCTTGCTTAGTGATTCTAATTTCGTGCCGATTTCACGGATATCACTGATGAATCCCATGTCGAGCATGCGATCACATTCATCTAAAACAAAATGTTCTACATGTTTGAGGTTTACATACCCTTGTTCCATAAGATCTAATAAACGACCTGGGGTAGCAATTACAATTTGAGTTCCGCGTTTTAGGTTATCAACCTGGCGAAACTGAGGAACACCACCGTAAATAAGGGTAATACGGATTGGTGTTTTGGCAGCATATTTCTTAAAGTTATCAGAAATTTGGTGCGCTAATTCGCGCGTTGGAGCCAACACCAAGGTATTGATGTTTTTAGAAGGATTCTCCATCATTTTCTGAAGGATGGGAATCGCAAACGCAGCGGTTTTACCGGTACCGGTAGGTGCGGTTGCAAACAAATCTTTTCCGCTTAAAATTGCGGGAATCGACGCCTCTTGAATAGGCGTAGGGGTGCTGTAACCCTGTGCTTCGACAGTGGCCAGCATTTGGGGGCTTAATCCCAAGTCTTTAAATGTGTTCATTAATAAAATAAATCGGCAACGCTTTAAAGTAGAAATTCTGGCGTTGGAATCGGGGTGATTCGAACAAATATTGCTCCCACTCGCAAACTATTGCGGCGCAAAGATACAACTATTTATCCACATTTTACACAATCTTGCTTAGTTTTGCCCGAAAACCATGCGATTTAAAATAAAATCCATCCCTGAATTAATTAAACTCAAGCTCCAATTTGGTTTTGCCTCCTTACTCGCTACAGGGATAGATTACAGCTTATTTTTGTTTTTAGTATGGTCCGATGTTGATGCAATTAAAGCCCATTATTTCTCAGCAAGCTTGGGAATGTTGGTGAATTTTTTCGTACAAAATCAATACGTTTTTCTTCGTGAACGGGCATTGTTATCTACCTTCTTTTTAAGTATTGCCGTATCTGTAATTGGAATTTATTTAGGCGGTCTATTAATGGGCTGGATACAACAGTTTCAATTTTGGAATGCACATGTTTATGTGTCCAAATTGGGGGTTACAGGATTGATATTTTTCTATAATTTTTATTTGAAACGCTTTGTTTTTGAAAAACGATTTCTCTAAATCTGCCTTTTTGGGGTACACATCTGCGGTTGTTCGCGGCTGGACATTTCCACTGTGGTTGCGTGCACTTTCGATTTCAATTGCTGGATTTAAACTCCCTTTTGGTATTGTATTTTTATCCTTTCTTGGGATGCTTTCCTGGAGTTTATTCTACGATTTAGGCAGTGTAGATATGAACGTTTGGGACGAATCGCTTTTTGCCATTCGGGCGTACCAACTTTATGAAAATGGCTCGTTTTTACAGAATTTTAATCAGTTTCCTGGACTTTACGATCACGCAAGTACCAAATTACCTTTTGTAACACTTTTGCAAGCAGCAAGTTTTTATGTTTTTGGC
>CBFHGY010000061.1:0-13484 GCA_965655465.1 Bacteroidia bacterium
TTAATTATTCCTGGCAGTGAACTCGAAATGATGCGCATTTGTATCAATGAATTGTTTTCTATAGAAAATGATGCAGATATCGTGAGCAAACTTACACGCAAGTCTGAATTTGACAACACCATCAACAATCCTTACACCCTGCGTTTACGGTCAGATGGTCCGCGAATGGGACTAACCTATGCAACGGGATACTTGTCAAAGGTTTTGACTAGACCTGAAAATGAAGGTGGTTATGGGGGCAATCCATACATGTTTCAATTTGGATATCAATTTGAAAAACAATACTTGAACGAAGGTAATTTTCAAGCATTATTTGAGTTTATACCTATGATTACCGGTTTGGATCAAGGTCAATTTATTCCAAGTGTAACCTTATTAAATGGCTTGCGAAACAATACCAGCGGCTGGGAATTTGCATTTGGTCCTACTTTTGCTTTATCAAAAACTGCAGATGGATATTTTGATGCGAACGATAAATTCATCGTTTCCGCCCAATCCTCCCAAACTTTAGAACAGGAAGCGGCTGCATTAGGAAAAGGTATTGAATCGCGCCCCGATAGCCGCGGCATTACTCAAATCTCTTATGGATTTTTATTTGCTGCAGGTAAAACCATTAAATCGGGACGATTGAATTTGCCGGTAAATATCTTCGTCGTACCAGGGAAAAATGGAATCCGTTTTGGGTTGTCGATGGGGTGGAACGGCAAAGAACGTTACGAAAACCGTGTTTTTTAATTTTATTGGAATCTCCTTAGAGAGGTTTCCCACCGAAAATAATTATTTCAATTAATAAATCTGACCGTCGGACAATACAATCCGGCGGTCGGCCATTTCGGCCAGTTCTAAATTGTGCGTCACAATCACAAAACTCAAGTCAAAATCTGTACGCATTTTCAAAAACCATTCATGAATAATTTTGGCGTTTTTCGAATCCAAATTGCCACTAGGTTCATCCGCTAATATCACTTTAGGATTGCGTGCCAAGGCACGGGCAATAGAAACGCGCTGCTGTTCTCCACCAGACAATTGGGAAGGTTTATGATGTAAACGATCTGCCAAGCCAAGATATTCCAAGCGTTCTTGTGCATATTCCCTGGCTATTTTCTTATCAATATTTCCTATCAATAAAGGCATCATTACATTTTCAAGCGCGCTTAATTCGGCAATCAACTGATGAAATTGAAAAATAAATCCCAATTTTTCATTGCGAAATTGTGCGAGTTTATTCCCTCTTAAACGAGCCGTTTCCTGTCCATCAATATAGATAGATCCTGAATCTGGTTTAATTAAGGTTCCTAAGGTATGTAATAAAGTGCTTTTTCCTGCGCCACTTTCTCCGGTGATACACAGTATTTCCTTTTCGGGCACATGCAATTCAATTCCTTTTAGGATTTGCACATTTCCATAGGATTTGGTGATATTTTTACAGGAAATCAATGTTTTTAACAAATATTTTACCGGAATGGGCTCAAAGTTAGTTATTTTCGCAACGGATTCAACACAGCAAGGATTATAATCCGAAATCTATATGAACATTCACGAATATCAAGCAAAAGAGATTCTAAAATCGTACGGAGTTGCGGTTCAAAATGGCTTTGTAGCCGAAACCCCAGAGCAGGCCATGGAAGCGGCTGAAAAAGTGCGTTCCGAATACAACAGCGATTGGTGTGTAGTAAAAGCACAAATTCACGCTGGTGGTCGCGGAAAAGGAAAGATTGTAGGCAGCGAACAACGCGGAGTACAAGTTGCGAAATCACCTGAAGGCGCAGCCGATATCGCAAAAAACATGTTGGGAGGTACGCTAGTTACAATCCAAACGGGTGAGTCTGGCAAAGTAGTTAATAAGGTTTTGGTTGCACAAGACGTATTTTATCCGGGTGCTAACGAGCCTAAAGAATACTACATGAGTGTACTTTTAGATCGCGCTACCAAAAGAAACGTAATCATCTACACCACCGAAGGCGGTATGGATATCGAAGAGGTTGCTGAGCATACCCCTGAGAAAATATACAAAGAATGGATTCACCCTGCAACCGGCTTGCAAGGATTCCAAGCACGCAAAATCGCCTTCAATTTAGGTTTAGAAGGTACCGCATTTAAAGAAATGGTAAAATTCGTTACCGCTTTATACAAGGCTTACGAAGAAACCGATTCTGCAATGTTTGAAATTAACCCCGTATTGAAAACTTCCGACGACAAAATCATTGCCGTGGATGCCAAAGTAGATTTGGATGAAAACGCACTTTTCCGCCATAAAAATTTCTTAGAATTGCGCGATTTAGCCGAAGAAGATCCTACAGAAGTTGAAGCAGGCAAATACAACCTTAACTATGTAAAACTTGACGGTAACGTAGGTTGTATGGTTAACGGTGCGGGTTTGGCTATGGCGACTATGGATATCATCAAATTAAGTGGTGGCGAACCTGCTAACTTCTTAGACGTGGGTGGTACCGCTAACGCAGAAACCGTAGAAGCTGGATTCCGTATTATCATGAGTGATCCAAACGTAAAAGCTATCTTAATCAATATTTTTGGTGGAATCGTTCGTTGTGATCGCGTTGCAAATGGTGTAGTAGAAGCCTATAGAAAAATCGGAGATATTAAAATTCCAATTATCGTGCGTTTACAAGGTACTAATGCCGAAGAAGCAAAACGCGTTATCGATGAAAGTGGACTTAAGGTACACTCCGCTATCGTTTTGAAAGAAGCTGCCGATTTGGTAGAAAAAGTATTGAAAGAAAGCGCAAGCGCTTAATCTTAACGAATACGTCTATTTAAAAGGTCAATCGTATAGATTGGCCTTTTTTCATTTGTATAATCGACAGCATCTCTCGAATTTTGCACCATGTTATTAGCCGTTTTTCTCTCTCTATTCTCAGGAATTTCTGATGCGAATCCGGTTGATTACGTTCGAAAAGATTCCTCAGAAAAACGAATTTGGGAATATGGGGCCGAGTTTAAACTCAATTTCTCTTTTGCCAATTCCTCCCCTAATTGGTCTAGTGGTGCCGGAAATAACATTACCATTACGGGTCTCACCAATGCCCAAGCAAACCTCAAAAAAGAACGCTTCAGTTGGGATAATCAGCTAAAAATCAATTTAGGACTGGTAAGCAATCGCGAACGCGATATCCGTGGAGATGCCTTCTGGAGTACCCGAAAAAATATCGACAACTTCTTTTTCGACAGTAAATTGGGTCTGGATTTTGAAGAATATCCTACACTTTCCCTTTATGGAGGATTGAACTTTCAAACCCAAATTCTTCCCGGATATACCTATTCCAAAGATTCGTTAGGAAGGGATATTGCCAAAATGACTACCAGTTTTTTAAGTCAAGGACAAACCCAATTTGCATTGGGAACAGAAAATAAATTCCTAAATACGTATTATTTACGTTTGGGATATGTGACCTTAAAACAAACCTATGTAATCAATCAAGATTTGTACATACAAAGGAATCAGGAAGTAATTGCCCGGGTTCAAAAAGGACAATATATCGACAATGAATTTGGGATGCAAGTTCAAATGGGCGGAAGTCACGATTTTGGAAAAGACAAGCGATATGGTGCTAAATTCAATTACTTGGGTTTCTTGCCCTATCAAACTGCCCCCGCTGTACTTGATAGTCGTATCGACATCGGATTATCTGCACGCATAACCAAGTATTTCAGCGTTAATTACACCTTGATTTCTATTTACGATAAAGATTTGGTTAAACCCGGAACCAACGCCTGGCAAAATAGTTGGGTTTTCGGTATTTCATACGGATACCATATTTAAAGCACTCCTGGGAAATTCACCACTCCTTTTTTTCCAAAAAATTGTATTCGCAGTATTTTAAGGAGACCTATTATGCGCCAATTTAAATTGCCCCTCCCTGTAATTCAGAGCTACCACACAATTTCCAAGCTTATAAAATTAGCATGTCGATGAAATAGGCATCTTCCTCGAAACCGAATCAAAACAGCGGAAATCCTTAAGAATTCAATAAGCTATCCCCTATTTAATACTTAACTTTGCATAATAATCATCATGAAAAAATACACCTTAATTGTTGCCAGTGTTGCCCTTGTTTTTATGGCATCATGCGGCGGTTCATCAGAAACCAGTACCGAAACCTCAACTGCAGTTGAAACACCTAGCACTCCAGAAGCAAACACTTCAGAAGAAGGTATTTCAGAATTAACCATTGAATCTAACGATGAAATGAAGTACAACCTCAAAACTTTAGAAGTTAAAGCCGGTGATAAGGTAGTTCTTACCCTTATTAACAAAGGCAGCATGCCAAAAGAAGCAATGGGTCATAACATCACTATCCTAAAACAGGGTGTTGATTTAGAAGAATATGCTTTGGCTGCTGCGAAAGCAAAAGACAATGATTACCAAGTTAAAGGTCGCGAAGGCGACGTTATCGCCCACACCAAATTATTGGGTCCAGGTGAAAGCGAAACCATTACCTTCGATGCTCCCGAAGCGGGAACCTACAAGTTCGTTTGCACTTTTCCTGCTCACTATGGTTTGATGCAGGGTGATTTTATCGTAAAGTAAACCACCATCCCTTTTAATTGAAGGCGCTCACTTTTGTGCAGCGCCTTTTTTATGTCTTCAACAAATAGGTATTCTGTAAAAAAACATACAGCTTTCCCATTTCCTAAAATCGCCCAATACCCTACTTATTAATGCATTACGATATTGGTTTTCAAACATCCAATATTACTCAAATATTAATTATCCGTTTGTAATTATAATAGTATAGAAAATGACTAATATATTTACCAAATGAAAAACACACTATTTGCTTCAATTTTATTAGGTAGCACCTCTGTATTTTTTTCTTGTGTAGGCGGGAATGAGTCTGGGAAAAACACGGATCCCAACACAAAAGAGGAAACTTCAATAACCTCTATTGACACAATGGCTTTAATAGAAGGCAATTGGAAAATTGACAGTATTAGCAGCGACCGCTTTGAATTGTATGAATGCGAAAAATCCATGAATTTCAATTTCACAACAGCAGCGGGTGAAAGTTCCAACGGTATTGAAACCAAAATATTAAAGGTAACACAAGGTGCTGAAAACCCTTGCGATTTTGCAGGTCCAAACGATAATTATGAAACCATCTATGCCCTATATGCTGGAATGTTGTATGTGAAAAATTTCAAGTTAGACAAAAAGCAATTATCTGGAACCCTTAAGATATCAAACCTTTCAGAAAACACCCTTACCTTAACAAGCATGCGTCATTCCGTACATATGTCAAAAGTACTTTAAACGTTATTCCGATCAACAACTTTATATAGAGTTTTAAAACTCGAAATGCGTACGTTTGGAATTTAATTGCTCGCTTTTTCTGTATTCTGGTCCAATTTCGGCACTTACTACATGAATTTGTTCGGGATGTTCTTTGAATAGTAGGGTATTTTGAAACCTCCAAGACTGCACTTTTGCTGGCAATCGTGCAGCCTCTAAATAGAACCAGGTCGCTTCGGATTCTTCTTCGAACCCTATCAATTCTAAGGGAATTTTGGACCATTTCCCTTCTTTGTTTTTTGCGAAAAGTGCAACATCTTTTTCCATGATGTTTTGCACTTTTCGCAAAACAAGGCTATCGCGTTTTCGCGGAGAAAAATCCAAACCTTGTGCTCTGAGGGCTTCTTGAATATCGTCCGTAAACACGCGCACTTCTATTTGTGCTTCGGTTTGAATTTTATTTATGCGCACATTTGTTACTCCTACATAAAAAGGATGCATCCAAGCCGACATCGTTAAAAAAATGCCTGTGAAGATCACACTAATTCGTAATTTCGTTGCTTTCACCATTCGATTCCGCAAATTACAACGAACACATGAGCCTGCCTATTTTATCGATTGATTCTACCGTATTTTGGTTGAAAATAGGATTCACCCATTTATTGGATTTAAACGGATATGACCACATGCTTTTTCTTTGGATGGTTTTTTTAGGATTCAAGGGAAATTCTTTTCGCAGTCTTTTGGCAAAATTAAGTTTATTCACCCTTGCACATTCCCTCAGTTTGGCTTTGAGCGCGATACATTGGATTTCAGTACCTAGTTTGTGGGTAGAGCGCTTTATTGCTTTGAGTATTGCGTTTAGCGCTGCCTTTACGTATTTTACAATCCGCGAAAAACAAACAAAGGTTTGGATTTCATGGATATTGATTTTTCTTTTTGGGCTCATACATGGGATGGGATTTTCGGGGCTACTTCTTTCGCTTTTAGGAAAAGATTCTTCAATTATTGTCCCTTTATTGTATTTCAACCTGGGATTAGAATTGGGCCAAATATTGTTTGTGGCTCTTGTGGTTGCATTACAGATATCCCTTAATACCTATAGCATCCGTGCATTTCAATATTATCAGAAAGGTTCGACTCTGGTGGGATTTTTGCTTGGAATAAGCCTTTTTATCTCCAGAATCTAAACATTCCAAACTACATGAAACGGCCTTAATTCCTTATCTTCGCCGTTTTATGAGTCTAAATTTACGCAATCGTACGGCTGCAGCTCTCGCATTCCTATTTGGGGGAATCTCTACGAGCTTCGCACAGAACATTCCGAACAACCCCCGTTCCAATCACGGAAATCGATTTGAGCAATTAGGTACCATCCTTAGCGATCCCAGTGAATACCGCACGGCTTCAGGAGCGCCTGGACATAAATATTGGCAGCAAAAAGCGGATTATAAAATCAAGGCACGCTTAGATGAAGAAAATAAATTGTTATACGGCGATGAGATCATTAACTACACCAATAATTCTCCGGATATACTTACTTATTTGTGGTTACAATTAGATGAAAACGAACATGCACCCGATGCTGAAAGCCACTTCTTCGATACCGAATCGTTGAGCAATCAAGGAAGCGCTACAGAACCTATAACTACGATAGAGGCCTTAGAAGGTTTAGACATAAAAGAACGCTATCGCGGTTATGGAGTCGTGATTGAATCGGTTAGCGATTCCAAAAATAAGGCCATTCCGTATAAAGTAAATTATACGATGATGCGCATCGATTTAGATAAGCCTTTAAAGCCAGGCAAATCCTTCAAATTTCGGGTAAAATGGCATTATAAAATTCCCGAAAGAATGAAAATTGGTGGTCGCGGTGGCTTTGAACATTTCGATGAAGACGGCAATGATATTTTTACCATTTCACAATGGTACCCTCGTATGTGTGTGTATTCCGACTATCAAGGTTGGAATCACAAACAATTCACGGGCAGAGGCGAATTCTCCTTGGTTTTTGGTGATTTTGAAGTTGAAATGACCGTTCCTGCGGATCATGTGATTGCTTCAACAGGAGAATGCACCAATTATAAAGACGTGCTGAGTGCTCCAGAATGGGCACGTTGGCAAGAAGCGCAAAACAGTCCGGTACCCGTTCAAATTGTGGGATTGTTGGATGCGCAAAAAAAGGAACAACAAGCCAATCAAAGCGAGTATAAAACCTGGAAATACAAAGCCAAAAACGTGCGTGATTTTGCATGGGGAAGTTCTCGAAAATTCACTTGGGATGCTATGGGAATAGAGATCAACAAGCGGAAAGTAATGTGTATGAGTTATTATCCCAAAGAATCTTTTGCCCTTTACAGCAAATATTCAACCAAAGTGGTGGCACATACGATCCGCACATATTCTAAATTCACCATTCCTTATAATTATCCTGTTGCCATTTCCGTAGAAGCATCGAGTGGTATGGAATATCCCATGATTTGCTTTAATTATGGTCGTACCGACAAACAAGGCAATTACAGCGAAGCCATTAAATATGGTATGATTGGGGTTATCATTCATGAGGTTGGACATAATTTCTTCCCAATGATTATCAATTCCGACGAACGCAATTGGAGTTGGATGGATGAGGGCTTAAATACTTTTGTTCAATTTTTAACAGAACAAGAATTCGATAACAACTATCCCTCACGTCGGGGACCTGCACATAAAATTGTTGATTACATGAAACTGCCAGCGAACCGATTGGAACCCATCATGACGAATTCAGAGAACATCATTGAATTTGGACCAAACGCCTATGCGAAACCGGCAACCGCACTCAATATTTTAAGGGAAACCATAATGGGGCGCGAACTTTTTGATTATGCCTTTAAAGAATATTGCAACCGTTGGGCCTATAAACATCCAAGTCCAGCCGATTTCTTTCGAACTATGGAAGACGCATCGGGAGTCGATTTAGATTGGTTTTGGAGGGCTTGGTTTTACGATATTGAACCCGTCGATATTTCTTTAGATTCTGTTCGTGCTTTCGCCTTAGATTTCCCCCAAGAAATTCCCCAAAAATGGGACAGCAGTGTTACACAGGGCACCTATCGCGCTCTTGAAAGGCCTAACGCAAGAAAAGCCCGCCCAATCAACGAGGATGCTTTTTTGCACATTTCTCAATTGCGTAACAAAGCGGAAGGGTATTCGTTTGCGGTGGATACCGACACCTCTTTGCGCGATTTCTATTATTATTATAAGAAGGAAAACGATACGTTTGATCGCATCTCAAGTATAGAAGGCAAACCTGTTAAAGCTCGAAACCCATATCGCAATTTAGAGCCCTTAAACGGCATGGATACCACCGCATTGCAACAACATTATTATTACGAATTGCACTTAAGTAATAAAGGCGGTTGTGTTATGCCTGTTATTATTGGTTGGGAATTTGAAGACGGCAGTACCGAAACCGATCGCATTTCCGCCTATGTTTGGCGTAAAGATGAAGATCGAATTACCAAAAGTTTTATGAAGCGTAAAAAAGCAGTGCGCATTCAAATAGATCCTATGCGCGAAACGGCAGATATAGACGAAAGCAATAATTACTGGCCAGAAGCTATAAATTTCAGTCGCTTTCAAGTGTTCAAACAAAAAGTAAATGAACAAGTTGACCGCAATCCGATGTGGCGATTTAATAATCGCAAAAAATAATTTCTTTTTTTGTTGGGCAATAACACAATAACTGATTCCTTTCTCTTACCTTTGACACGTTTTAAATAAAATGAATACAGGTAAAGTTAAATTTTACAACGAGACCAAAGGTTATGGTTTCATTGTTGACGACAACACTCAAGAGGAGTACTTCACACATGCTACAGGCTTAATCGACAAAGTTCAAGAGAACGATGCCGTTGAGTACGAATTGGAAGAAGGCCGCAAAGGATTAAATGCTATAAACGTAAAAGTTATTAAGTAAGAGTTTAAAATCCAAAATCTTTAAAATGCCCCGTTTACGGGGCATTTTCTTTTTAATCACTACCTTTGCTGTCATGCAAACAGAAACCCCGTATTCATGAATCGTTTTAATTCGATTTACGTCAAAATACAGGAATATTACGAGCGGCTTCCCAACGAAAAGTGGAAATTGAGTGTGTTGAGTGCCTTACCCTTCTGGATAGGTTCTGGAATAGTGGGGTTGGTAGCCGTGTTTTATGCAAAATTATTTGAATGGGCTGAACATTCCTTTATCTGGTTATTGCAACATTGGGGTTTGTGGATGTTCCTTGTATCCCCGATTCTATTCATCGGATCCTGGTGGGCAGTGACCCGCTATGCCCCCTATGCATCAGGTAGTGGAATCCCTCAAGTTACGGCCTCTTTAGAACTGCTGGAAGAACGACAGTCGCGTAAAGTCATCCGCTTATTGAGCTTCCCAATTATATTCGTAAAGCTCATTTCGAGCTTTTTAATGGCTTTAGGTGGAGGAATTATCGGTAGAGAAGGTCCAACCATTCAAATTGCCGCCTCGGTTTTTAAAAAAACCTACGATTTATTGCCCAAAGGATGGCCCCGAATTTCTCCCAAAAATATGATCATGACCGGTGCGGCGGCAGGACTTGCAGCAGCCTTTAATACTCCATTAGGGGGATTGGTATTCGCCATCGAGGAGCTTACAAAAACCCATTTTAACAATTTCAAAAACTCGCTGTTTATAGGCGTTGTAATTGCGGGTATAACGGCGCAGAGTTTCGTGGGCAGCTATTTGTATTTAGGCTATCCGCTCGCTGTTAATATCAATTACTCTATGGTTTTTGCCGTTATTTTGGCTTCAGCTTTTACCGGATGGTTTGCTGGATTGTACAGTCGCTTTGTAAGGCGTCTCTCAGCATGGCGAAAAGCTTTAAAGCGCCGAGAAACCCTCGTTTATCTGCTCTTTATCTCTTCCGCAATTACGGCAATGGCATATTTTTTAGATCACCGCATTGCAGGTCCCGGAAGAGAAATTATTATTAACTCCTTATTTACAACTGATAAATATTTAGAATGGTATGTACCTTTAGGGAAGTGGCTGGGATCCGCATTTTGTTTCAGTTCCGGTGGAGCTGGTGGTGTTTTTGCTCCCAGTTTAAGTATTGGCGCGTCCATTTCAGCAGCTTTTTCTGGTTTACTCAAACTGAGTCCAGATAATACCAATTTACTCATCATGACTGGAATGGTGGCTTTTCTAACAGGCATCACCCGCAGTCCGTTTACCTCTGCTATATTGGTCTTGGAAATGACGGATCGACATAATCTGATATTTTTCTTCATGTTGGCTGCCCTTTTTGGTCAAATAGCTGCCCGTGCCGTATGTCGCAAATCGCTCTATGAAACCATTAAAGAAAATATTCTCGCTGAAATGTCTATCCGCAACACGCACAAAGTGAAATCTTAATGGTTTACTGAAATTACCCATCTTTTTTCGATTAATCCGCCTCGATTGACCAACGGAACGAAATGGGTACCACCCAAGTTCCCCTTATTTAACGTTTTATTAGGTTTTGAAATAAAAATCAAGCTGTATAAATCGCATAAACCCCGCCAAAGCAGGGTTTATGCGATAATTAGTATTTTACTACTAAGGAATCTTCCCAATAAGGAAGGTATCAAAAGGATGGATTTCGGAATTAAAATTCCCTATTACATCGAACAGTATTACTGACCCTGTCCTAAAGAATAGGCCTCTACCCCATCAAATGCATACAGATTCTCTGTTTTAATGGTATCGATATGGTGTTCTTCCGCTTTACTTAAAAGGGCGATAATATCTGATTTTTTCATCGAATGACCTGCAATTGGCTTATATCTGCAGCGCCAATGATCCGTACAAAAGGTTTCTGGAAATCCGTTTGGCCAAACCTTCAATCCTCTATTGGTAATCATCGACAGGGCCACTTTATCAGATTCTAAGGGACTCAATAACGCGGCAAGTTCGTTGGCATCGGTACCATTCCAATGTACAAACAGATCCACCCCTTTCAATTCTTTAAGCTTTTGCGGTTTTTTTACATATTCGGGCAAATTCAATACCGCATCTTTCCGGTATTCTACCCCTTTAAGTTGTGCAGGTTTTTTCCCCAGTCGGGCAATTACCGCCGCAGTAAATTCCTTGGTATTCACCAATTGCTTGCTGGTACCTTCTTTAAAAATATCTCCTGTATGAATGCCGTCTTCGATGGTTGCCAACCATGCATTTTGAATGGTTTCAGCTGTTTCGTTCAAACCAATATGGGTTAACATCATAACGGCACCTTGAATCAATCCCGATGGATTTGCAATACCTTGACCTGCTATCATGGGTGCAGAACCGTGAATCGCTTCAAACATAGAACAAACGGGTCCAATATTTGAAGAACCACCCATACCCACTGAACCCGTTATTTGAGCAGCAATATCGGATATTACATCCCCATATAAATTGGGCATCACGATAACATCGAAATATTCAGGGGTATCGGCCACTTTTGCCGCACCGATATCCACAATCCAATGTTCGTTTTCGATTTCAGGATATTCGGCCGCAATTTCATTGAAAACTTCATGGAACAATCCGTCGGTTTGTTTCATGATATTATCTTTTGAAAAACACGTTACCTTTTTGCGACCATATACTTTAGCATATTCAAATGCATAACGGATAATTTTTTCACTTCCAGGACGAGAAATCAATTTCAAACATTGTATTACTTCGTCGGTTTGTTGATGCTCAATACCCGCATACAAATCTTCCTCATTTTCACGGATAATCACAATATCCATTTCCGGGTGCTTGGTTTTTACATATGGATGTAAACTAATGCAGGGGCGCACATTGGCATATAATCCTAATGATTTGCGCATACTCACATTTAAACTCTTATAACCACCGCCTTGAGGAGTGGTTATTGGGGCTTTTAGGAGAACTTTATTCTCTCGAATAGTGTTCCATGCTTCGGTAGAAATCCCAGAGGAATTTCCTGACAAGTACACTTTTTCGCCTACTTGAATTTCGTCAATTTCAATATCAGCACCTGCTGCTTTTAGAATTTCAAGGGTGGCATCCATGATTTCTGGACCTATACCATCACCCTTCGCTACAGTAATTCGCTTTTTCGTCATCCGTTTGTATCTCTCCGCAAAGATTCACTTTAAATGGAAATTTGACAAGTATTTAGTCCTTATTTATAACATTCTCAGGTAAACAGGTAGTCATATTCGATTAAAAAACGCGATTTACAAGCTTGCGAGTCTACTTTTGTGACATAAATCGCAAAATATATTCAGGAAAATATTTATAAAAAATGCAAATCCCATTGCCCATTATCTCCATTCTAGATATTGTAAATTGCTGTTTTAACGTAATGTACAAATACTTTTCACGGGGAATTGCAGCAATCTTAGTCCTTTATTTTGGGGGAAATACGAAGCCTATAATCGCACAAAACGATACCCTAGGTCGCCTGAACGACGTGGTAATAACAGCCACTTTAAAAAGCGTTAAATTATCCGAAAGTCCTGTTCATGTAGATATTTATCAAAAACGCTTTTTTTCTCAAAATCCAAGTCCGAGTCTATTCGATGCTTTACAACTCGCTAGTGGCATCAGACCCCAAGTAAATTGCAATATTTGCGCAACTGGCGACATCCATATTAACGGCATGGAAGGTCCTTATACCATGATATTGATAGACGGAATGCCGATTGTAAGTTCCTTGGCTTCTGTTTACGGTTTAATGGGCATTCCTACATCAATTATCGAACGCATCGAGGTGGTAAAAGGACCTGCATCTACGCTTTATGGCAGTGAAGCTATCGGGGGCTTAATCAATGTAATTTTGAAACAATCCCAAAAAGAACGGGCACAAATTGAACTTTGGGGAAATACCTGGGGGGAAACCAATTTAGATGCCAGCTTCCGCACAGGAGATAACGGTAGATGGCGTTTACTCACTGGGGTAAATGCCTTTTTAAATAATTCCCGAAGGGATGCAAACCATGATGGATTTACCGATGTAGCCCTTCAAAAACGGGCATCCTTATTTCAGCAATTGAGTTATAACAGAGTCGGAAATAAACAATTGCGATTTGCGTGGAGGGGCTTTGTGGAAGACCGTTGGGGTGGACAAACCCATTGGCGACCTGAATTTAGGGGCAGCGATTCCGTGTATGGCGAAAGCATACAAACCCAGCGCTTTGAATTTTTAAACACCTATGATTTGCCTCTTGCGAG
>CBFHGY010000062.1:0-12612 GCA_965655465.1 Bacteroidia bacterium
ATATCCAAAACCCGTTTTGGTTGTTGTGGGTATTTTGGAAGATGATATAATAGGAAAGCAATCAGACCGACGTGCAAGTAGCGGTTATATACCCAATTACCAATTCGATCATGTGTTCAGAGGGGTTGTCGGTTCAACAACAGGAGATACCTTGAGTACCGCTTTTACTGCTGCTGGACATACGGTTGAAAAACATTATTTTATGAACAAATCAGACAAATGGAAATTAGAAAATTTAAGTTGTTTGGTTTGGATAATGGATGCAGAAACCAGAGAGGTTCTGCATTGTAAATCGGCTAAATTCAGTTTTTAATGTTAACATGGGAAGATGCTCTTTTGGGCTTTTTAGCCCATTTGAAGCTCGAAAAATCCCTGTCGGATAACAGCGTAAAAGCGTACGAGAGAGATCTGCAAAAACTCACAAATTGGTGTATAGCAAAGGGCGTATTTAACCCAATTTCTATTAACAAACAGGAACTCCAAGAGTTTTCTGCGTACATTGCCGATACCGGTGTGAAGGCTACCACCCAAGCCCGAATCCTAAGTGGGGTGAGGGCGTTTTTTAGATATTTGGCCTTGGAGGATTACATTGAACAGAGTCCTGCAGATTTTCTCATATTTCCCAAAACTGGTCGCAAATTGCCAGCCGTGCTTTCCCCAGAGGAAATTGATGCCATGATTGGTAGTTTTGATCGCAGTACACTCGAAGGAGAACGCAATGTGGCGATGCTAGAGACCTTATATTCATGCGGTTTGAGGGTTTCAGAATTGATAAATTTAGGGCTAACGCAAATACACAAATCTGAGGGTTATATTCAAGTTATTGGCAAAGGCAATAAAGAACGCTTGGTACCCATTTCAGAGCGTGCATTGAAGCACATCTTCTTATTTGTAAATCATTATCGAGTGCTTTTGGACATAGATTCGAAACATCGAAATACGGTATTCTTAAGCGCCAAGGGTAAAGGATTATCGAGGCAGATGGTATTTTATGTAATTCGGAAAGCGGCATTTCATGCAGGGATACAAAAAATCATTTCTCCTCATTCATTGCGTCATAGCTTTGCGACGCATTTGGTAGAAGCGGGCGCAGATTTACGGGCAGTGCAAGAAATGCTGGGACATGAATCCATTACCACAACAGAAATTTACACACACCTAGATCGGGGGTATTTAGCAAAAACCCTTGAACAGTTTCATCCACGGTCTAAATAAGCGGAGCCGTAATTTAATTAACAGAAAGAAATTCCTTAGCAGTTTTGGTTCCCTTTACGAAGTATGACCAAACTAAACTGCGGGGAATCATTCCCTTTAATTCAGAAAGTTGTGGGCGAATTGCACTTTTTTTCAATCCCGATTTTAATTGATCGTAAGCCCGGTGTGCCTTAATTATTTGAAGGGTATGCAGGGGTTTCCCTTGCATTAAAAAGAAAATTCCAGCCAAACCATCGAATAACTTACGCTGTAAAATTCTCTTTTTGAGATAAGCATCGGGAAGATTTTTATGCAACATAATCAGGCTGTTGCGAAAGTTTAAAAAGGTCTTTTTCGGATTTTGGTTGGAAAGTGTAGCACCACCCATATGGTATACATGAGCAGTCGGACAGCTATAAATTCCTAGATTTAAACATTGAATTCGCCAGCATAAATCAATTTCCTCCATGTGTGCAAAAAAGGTTTCATCTAAACCTTCCACCCGATTCCAAACGTCGCTTTTAATAAATAATGCAGCTCCAGAAGCCCAAAACAAGGGTATGGATTCGTTATATTGATTCTGGTCTATTTCAATATTGCCAAATATACGCCCCAAACAAAAAGGAAACCCGAAATGATCGATATACCCGCCAGCGGCTCCCGCATATTCAAAATGTGTATGGCGTTTATAATCGAGAATTTTGGGTTGCGCAGCGGCAAAATCAGCATGGGACTGAGCGCATTTTACGAGCTCATGCAGCCATTCAGCATGTGCCGGCTCTGCATCGGAATTGAGCAAAACAAAATATTCGGCATCGCAATATTTTAAGGCTTCATTATACCCTCCTGCGAATCCGTAATTTTCGGGAAGTTCAATAATGCGAATGGCATCTCCAAATTTTTCACGCACATAAGCTACCGAAGAGTCCGTAGACGCATTGTCTGCCAGTACGATCTGTACATTTTCATACTGCGAAAATTGCAGTACTTTAGGCAAACATTGGGCAAGAATCTCACGCGTATTGTAGTTAAGTACTACGATATCTATGCGGGGTAAAGTCATTAGGCTACCTTGAAAGGCACAAATATAAAGTTGGAAAGGGGTCCCGACAACCACAATACGCAATACTGTTTGAGGGGGTCCCCTGCTGCTTTTTTAAAGTCAGCCACTTTGTCAGATTGGATAATTTTCAGCTCGATGAGTCGCTCTACCGTTGTAGCATTTATGCTATAGGTAAAACCAAACTCGGTTCTGTCGAAGAGCAATTCTCCAATTTGGGCGTTTTCTTGGTGCGCAACGTAAATCGGAATTTCGGTAAACCCTCCTTGTATCATTTCTTGGGATACTTCTTTCAACTCTTTGGAGATCCCTTTTAATTGCAATTTTAGGATTTCCAATTGCGCGCGTACTTCGGTTTCATTCATAATTAGGGCTTGATTATACGTTCCGTTTTAACAATTCCTTGTGCATGAATTTGAATAAAATAAACTCCTTTCGGAAGGGCATCTATAGTAAGTTTACATGTTTTCTGCTGACCCGCATTTTGTTGGAAGACCTCTGAACCCTGTAAGTTGAATACCTTGATATGGCTCATGGGCTTGCTGCAATTTATTTGAATGAATTCAGAAGCAGGATTGGGATAAATGCGCACCTGTGCTTTTTCTACGTTTACTGTAGATGTCTGAACATCTTTCAATTTCAAATACCACATTCCTCGGCCATGGGTAAAAGCAAAAAGACTTCTATCGGAATTACGGATTTTAACTTCATGCACCGCAACACTCGGGATACTCATTTCTTTGTTCCATGTTTTACCGCCGTCAAGGGTATAATATAAACCGAAATCGGTGCCTGCGAAAATATAATGTTCAGGACTTCGCGGATCGACGGCAACGCTGTTAACCGGTAGACCCTTCGGCAAATTGGCAGATATGTCTTCCCAAACGGGATTTGCAGAATCTAAATTACTCACTTTCCAGATTCTAGAGGTATCGCTATAATTGCTAAAAGCGCAAAAAATTTGATATTTATTTTTTGGATTTACTTCAATATAATTCAAGAAATCATTGGTAATAACCGACGGTACACTTGCATTAAAATTGACATCTGTTCCGACTTCAGTTGCGGCATTTTCTAGTTTGTAAAGTTGTGCGGCATTCCCTCCGAAATACATAACGGGATTGGGATCTTCGCTGATACCAATGGCTTTTAATCCGGAACGGGTAGTCGTATTTACCCTTTGCCAATTCTCTCCACCATCAACCGAACGGTGCACACCTCGATTTGTTCGGTAAAATAACATGTATTGGTCTGCCTCGTTCATATTATAGGCGTTGATAAAACTCACCCCTTCACTGGTAAACGCTTGAGCACTGATATTGTAAAATTGCTGTGGCCCAGATTTGAAATTATCGACTCTTCGTATTCCTTCATTTTGAGTGGATAAATAAGCAACATCTCCATCTTGTTGACCAATGTGTGCGTAGGCGCCGTCACCACCGAAGGTGAATTCAGTAACAAATCGCCTGCGTCCAACATGGGTTCCATTATCTTGAGCACCCGCAATACATTCCAAACCTGAAAATCCAGGTCCACCTGCATAAAATTGGGTTACACGGTATCCAAAATTGGCATCTTTAATGGTGGTAGCGCTTCCCCAACGTAAAAAATAAACCCCACCATCACTTCCGATAGCATATTCATTTTTGGTTTGATTGAATCCTGCAAAAGAATGATGATCGGCGTGGGTTCCGTTAATACGCGTCCAAGACTGCCCGCCGTTCATTGAATATGCCGCATTCACCCCACCGGCTACAATTTGATTGCTGTCGTGAGGGCTATTTCCTAATAAAACACAATAGCGTTGGTAACCTGCTCCAATGGTGGTAGGAGTGGTACGTTGCGTCCATGTTCGACCACCGTCGCTACTTTTGTAAAAGGCTAATGGAGGATCTGAGAATCCAAAACCTTCAAATAATGCATACACTACATTCGGATAGGCCGCACAATTTGCCATTTGGATCCGACGGAAATTAGAAGGGCGGTTAGGAAAGGTTAAAACCTGCCATGAATTGCTGTTTCCGTTAGAATCTGAAGCCAAAACTCCATTAGCATGCATACTTATAAGTATGCGTTTATTGGGAAGTACTAAAATATCGTTTACTTGACGGTTTCCACCGTTATAGGCTTTTTCCCAAGTTTTGCCTGCATCTATACTGCGATATAAACCCTGAGAATTGGTTCCAACAAACAGGGTATTGGAATCGTCTAAACTGTGGGCGATATCCCAAATTTCATCCATCCCTGTCAGGCCTTCAGTAGAGGCTAATTGTTGGAACGTTTGACCTCTATCTGTGGATTTGAAAACACCGTTTCCACTTACATCCGCCGAATTGGCCCGGCTTTCCCCCGTTCCATAATAAATAATGTCGTGATTAAAGGGGTTGGAAGTAATGCAAGAAGGCATCATAGACGTTTCATGTTCATTTACGGGTTCCCAAGAACTGCCTTTATTCGTGCTGCGCCAAATCCCTCCCGAAATTCCTCCTGCCAATAAATGTTGGTCGTTCTCCGGATCAATCCAAAGTCCTCGTGTACGACCTCCTACAGAAACGGGCCCTACTTCTATAATGGTATCGAAAATAGGGGAGTTACTGCGCTTATTTATAAGGATATTATTCAAGTCCCACTTGCGCCAAGAGCTGCGCAACCATTTAGGGATAATTCCATTTTTATTTTGTTTTTCTAATTTCCATTGTTCAAAATAACCCGGATGTGAACCTTTCGTTTCTCTTGGGGTGTTATTGTTCAAACGGTTCCCCGTTTGGTACAAACCTATGCCAATTAAAGATATCGTGAAAAATGAAAATAATAAGGAATATAATCCGCGTTTCTGCATTCCACAAATATAAGAACGTTTCCCTGCTCGATTTGTCAAAACATTATCACGGAACTTCTGTTCTATAGATTAATTTTAGTGTAAATTGCAAACAATGAAAAAGGTATTTAAAATATCATTATGGGTTTTATTTGGATTGGTGATCTACGGTGTGCTGTATTTTTCCCCCTATAAATATTTGATAAAAGGCGTTAAACTTACGTATTTACAGGGTACAAATTCTGCACATTTTACCGATTGGTATGGATTTGATACCCGGGTAATATCAAATGAATCTGTAACAAGCGAAGCTTTCGAAATTGTAAAATCGAACAACAATGTGGTTTTAAGTGATACACTTTTGAATATGCTCGAGGAAACTGAATCTGGGTCTTATTTGGTGTATCGCAACGATACCCTGGTGCACGAATCTTATTACAATGGCTTTAGCGACACCCATCATTTAAATTCATTTTCTATGGCAAAAACCTTTACCACCTTACTCGTTGAAAAGGCCATCGAATTGGGATATATTACCTCTTGGGATGCCAAAGCGAAAGACTATTTACCATGGTTGAAAGGTCCATTTTCGGATAGGGTTACACTACGCCACTTGTCTACCATGACGGCAGGTTTAGATTGGGATGAACATTACACTTCGCCTTTTAGCATTACGGCGGAAGCCTATTACACCGAGGATATTGAATCGGTAATGCGCAATTTAGAAATTATCAATGAACCGGGCCAAACGTGGAAATACCAGAGTGGAGCTACCCAATTATTGACTTTTGTTTTGAGGGAAGCTATTAGAACGCCAAGAACACTAGTGAGAGAACCTCTTCAAATGGATACGTCGCTTCAAACGACCCTCAGATTAAACGAATTGAAAAATGAACCAAATTTGAGTTCTCCTTCAAAGGGCGCCTTTAAATCGTATAAAAGTGTTAGTGAATTTGCCAGTGAACAAATTTGGATTCCTTTGGGAATGGAAAGTACGGCCATGTGGTCTTTAGATCATGCTAATGGCAATGAATTGGGCTTTTGTTGTTTGAATGCAATCAGTAGAGATTTTGGCCGCTTGGGGCTATGGATGTTGCACCAAGGTAGGTGGGGGAATGCTCGCGTAGATTCTTCATTCGTGGCACTTGCAACTAAGCCATATAAGGACAAGCGATATGGACATTCCTTTTGGATAAGTAACGAAACTCCAGTGCCCTTTTATTATTTTCAGGGTTTAAATGGGCAGTATATTTGTGTTATTCCATCCAAGAATATGGTGGTAGTACGCACGGGTAAGAAAATAAAACGCATGGAAGGCGACAATTTGGTATTTTCTTGTGTTAGGACCTATGTTTCTGAGGCTGTTCGATTATTTGGAAACTAAAATTCGTAAATAGATAAGCAAAAAAAAGAGGGGGAATTCGATAGAATTCCCCCTCTTTTTATAAATACAGTCAATTATTTAGTTGCGCTGCGGCGGATGATGTTTAATGCACCCCCTGCTTTGAACCATTCAATTTGTTGTTCGTTGTAACTGTGATTAACGCTGATCGTTTCTGAGCTGCCATCTGCATGGTTTAATACCATGCTTAATGGTTGGTTAGGGGCGAAGTTGGTTAATCCGATGATATCGATATTATCGTCTTCTTGAATTTTATCGTAATCGTTTTTGTCTGCGAACGTTAAGGCCAACATCCCTTGTTTTTTCAGGTTAGTTTCGTGTATCCGGGCAAAAGATTTTACCAATACGGCACGAACTCCCAAATGTCGGGGTTCCATAGCAGCGTGTTCACGGCTAGAACCTTCCCCATAGTTTTCATCACCTACTACAATACTTCCAATTCCAGCTGCTTTGTAAGCACGTTGGGTATGCGGTACTGCGTTGTATTGGCCTGTCAATTGATTCTTAACTTCATTGGTTTTTTCATTGAAGAAATTCACGGCTCCAATTAACATGTTATCGGAAATATTATCCAAATGACCACGGAATTTCAACCAAGGTCCTGCCATAGAAATATGGTCGGTGGTACATTTTCCTTTGGCTTTAATCAATAATTTAAGTCCGTTCAAATCGGTACCTTCCCAAGGGCTGAATGGATCTAGCAGTTGCAATCTTTTAGAAGTAGGGGCTACGGCAACTTGAATGTGGCTTCCATTTTCAGCGGGAGCAATATACCCTGCATCTTCAACATCGAAACCGTTTGGAGGCAATTCGTATCCACTTGGAGGATCAAGTTTTACCATTTCACCGTTTTCATTCATCAAAGAATCGGTCAGGGGATTGAAACTCAAATCGCCAGCAATTGCTAGCGCAGTAACCAATTCAGGGGATCCTACAAAAGCGTAAGTGTTTGGATTTCCATCGGCACGTTTTGCAAAGTTTCTATTAAAAGAATGTACGATTGTGTTTTTCTCTTGTTTTTCAGCACCCATTCGATTCCACATACCAATGCACGGACCGCATGCATTAGCGAAAACCTGAGCTCCGATTTTGTCGAAAATATCTAAAAAACCGTCGCGTTGGATGGTGTAACGAACCAATTCTGATCCAGGGGTTATGGTGAATTCTGCCTTGGTTTTCAAGTTTTTATCTGCAACTTGTTTGGCCAAACTTACGGCACGCGAAATATCTTCATAAGATGAATTGGTACAAGAGCCAATTAAACCTACTTCTACTTTAAGAGGCCAGCCATTTTTCTCTGCTTCTTCTTTCATTTTAGAAATAGGCGTAGCTAAATCTGGTGTGAAGGGTCCGTTCAAATGAGGTTCAAGGGTTGAAAGGTCGATTTCGATAACTTCATCGAAGTACGCACTTGGGTTAGTGTATACTTCTGGGTCTGCGGTTAAGTGTTCGCGAACGCCGTTTGCCAAATCTGCAATTTCAGCGCGATCGGTAGCGCGCAAATAACGTTCCATGCTATCGTCGTAACCAAAAGTGGAGGTTGTAGCTCCAATTTCAGCACCCATATTACAAATGGTTCCTTTACCGGTGCAACTCATGCTGGTTGCTCCTTCTCCAAAGTATTCAACTATAGCGCCCGTACCACCTTTTACAGTTAGGATACCCGCTACTTTCAGGATTACATCCTTAGGGGCCGCCCATCCGTTTAATTTACCGGTAAGTTTAACCCCTATTAATTTGGGGAATTTAAGCTCCCAAGGAAGTCCTGCCATTACATCACAGGCATCAGCTCCACCCACACCAATGGCAACCATTCCTAAACCCCCGGCGTTCACTGTGTGAGAATCCGTTCCTATCATCATTCCACCTGGGAATGCATAGTTTTCAAGCACTACTTGGTGAATGATACCGGCTCCGGGCTTCCAGAATCCGATTCCGTATTTATTGGATACAGAGGCCAAGAAATCGTATACCTCTTTGCTTTCTGTGTTGGCAACGTCCAAATCTGTACTCGCTCCGTTTTGAGCAACAATTAAATGGTCGCAATGTACGGTTGATGGTACGGCTACTTTATCGCGACCCGCTTGCATGAATTGCAATAAAGCCATTTGCGCGGTTGCATCTTGCATTGCAACCCTATCGGGGGCAAAATCAACATAGTCCGTGGCCCTTTTAAACGCTTCCATCTTTACACCCGCACTTAAGTGGTTATAAAGTATTTTCTCAGAAAGGGTTAAGGGGCGACCTAATAACTCACGGGCTGCTTTTACATTGCCCGGCATTCTTTCATACACAGATTTAATTACGTTGATGTCAAAAGCCATAAATTTCTCTTTTTTTAACGATTACAAAGGTCGTTAATTTTTTTTAGACTTGTATCATAAAAGGGTAATGAAATAGGTGGGTAAAATTACCGCTTGAAACCTCTGTTTTATGCGTATTTTCGTTTGTGCAAAGTGCGGAAAATACCGATAGAATTGTATTAGGAATAGATCCCGGAACGAACTTATTGGGATATGGTGTGATTAAAGTAAACGGGAAGAAAAATGAATTGCTCTCTATTGGGGTTTTACGCCTCGGTAAGATAACCGATGCGGGTAAAAAACTCCATGAGATTTATCGTAAGATTGCAGGACTTATTGAGGGATATGGCTGCACGGAAGTCGCAATAGAAGCGCCCTTTTTTGGCAAAAACGTACAAAGTATGCTCAAATTAGGCCGTGCCCAAGGTGTTGCAATTGCAGCAGCTATTTCTAAAGATGTGCCGGTTTATGAATACGTTCCTCGTAAAATCAAACAAAGTATTTGCGGAAATGGTAACGCCTCCAAAGAACAGGTATTATCGATGTTGCAAAGTGAGTTTAAATTTGAAACCCAACCCGAAACTTTGGATGCCTCTGACGGACTTGCCGCTGCCTTGTGCCACATTTATCAATTCAGTCCGCGTCTATTCGGACAAACTAAAGGCAAAGGGAAAACAGGATGGGAAAGTTTTGTTAAAGACAATCCAGACCGGGTAAAATAACTCCGAGCCTGGGTTTAATTGAGGTTCATAAAACCGATAACATTGGCAATACCGTAATAATTATCTCCGTCTTTTTTTATGGAAACCCCCAACATGTAATAAACTCCCGGATTATCGTAATAATTTGCATCATAAAGAATCGCTTTGTGCCCATCTGAATCCCACCACATTTGAGCGAAATAGGTTGCAAGATCATTGTAGTTGTCAAATTCAAAACCCCATGTAGCAGCGGCTACTTCTGTATAAATAAAACTGCAGTGCAAATTTTTGGGTAAACCAGATTTGAAATTATAAAAAGATTTAAATTCGTCGAAAATATAGGCCGTGTTTTTTTTATTCGCTTCGTTGTAAAGCGTCCAATCGGGATGAAAACAGCTGTTTTTTTGTTTCAATTGAATGCTGTTCTTCATAGAAATATATTTGCGAATTTTAAAAGAATGAGGCAGTTTTTTCTTCTTGTTTTTCTGTCGTAAGTCATTTATTCTCTCATAGAGTAAAGAATCTACATAAGATTCTTTAAATAAACCATTTGGTCGGTTAATTGCATATTGACAATTCGCAATTTCAGGTGTCAAACTTAGCAGAATATACACCAGAATAAAGGGGAGTTTTTTTACATTATTTTCCATATTATAGACTCCTTTTTTCTGTAATACAACGAATACCTTTATGAAAATATTTTAATTATATTTGTGTATGACTCTTCCTAAAAATGGCATTATAGCAGCCACAATCATTATTGCTGTTAGCATAATCAGTTACAGTTATTTGCACCGATTTCAATATTCAGAATCCAATACTATTACGGTGAAAGGTTTAGGTGCTACTGACTTTAAGTCGGATCTTATTGTTTGGGAAGGTCGATTTACCACCACGAATAAAACCTTATACGAAGCATATTCTCAATTATCATCCAATAGAGAAATCATTAAAGATTTTTTAAAAAGAAATGGAATTTCAGAAAAGGAAATCATATTTGGTGCCGCCTCAACTTCGGAGCGCACACAAAACGTTTACAATTCCGAGGGGAATGTAATAGGAGAGGAGTTCCTTGGGTACAGACTTCGCCAAAGTGTTCGAATTGAATCGAGAGAACTTGAAAAAGTAGAGTTGGTATCCAGATCTATTACAGAAGTTCTCAAAAGTGGAATTGAATTTTACTCAGATGATCCCAGTTATTTTTACACCAAAATGCAAGATGTTAAATTGGATCTGATTTCGAAAGCAACTAACGACGCAAAAACTAGAGCGAATATCATTGCTAAAAATGGGGGGGCTTCAATCGGTGATTTAAAATCGGCACAAATGGGCGTTTTTCAAATAGTAGGTCAAAATTCAAACGATGAATACAGTTGGGGCGGTTCTTTTAATACCAGCTCAAAATATAAAAGTGCGACGATTACCATGGATTTAACCTATGAATTAGATAATTAACTAATAATCTCCCACCTAATTGCAACGCTTTAATTTAGTGTATTAATACAACTTTCTTTGCGCAACTTCCTAAGCAATCATTCGAAATTTTTCGGCTTCATAGTGTTTCTTTTGGGAAGCCGATTAACGGCGCAAACCTATTTTCCACCCCTAGCGGGAAATCAATGGGATACCCTTAGTCCGAAGCGTTTTGGATATTGCGAAGAACGCATTGACAGCCTTTATGCCGTATTAGATCGTAATCATTCCAAAGCGTTTATCTTACTGAAAGATGGGAAAATTGTTTTGGAGAAGTATTTCGATAAATTCACCCAAGATAGCAATTGGTATTGGGCCTCTGCTGGTAAAACGCTTACTGCAGCAGTGGTGGGAATCTTAGAAGGTCAAAAAAAACTGTCTTTGACTGAAAAAACCAGCACCTATTTGGGAGAAGCTTGGACTTCTTTGTCCAAACAACAAGAAGATTCAATTACTATTTGGCATCAATTAACCATGACATCAGGTTTAGACGATGCACCCGAAAATGCAGATTGTACCGATCCAAGCTGTTTAACCTACAAGTCACCAGTGGGCCAACGATGGGCCTACCACAATGCCCCGTATACTTTATTGGATCAGGTTATCGCCGCAGCTTCTGGGAAGAGCATTAATCAAGTCGTTTACACGGAACTTGCCTTACAAATGGGACTAAAAGTAGTATATCTCAAAATTGGCCCCAATAATGTTGCGTTTTCAACGCCTCGAAATTTTGCCCGGTTTGGAGTTTTATTGTTGAATCAAGGTAAATGGGCTTCTAAACAGTTGATTCCTTCCGATTTTTTTCATAATATGGTTGCTACCTCACAAAACTTAAATCCTTCTTATGGATATTTAACTTGGTTGAATGGGAAAGAAAAATTCATGGTACCCCAGTCGCAATTTCGCTTTTCCGGAGATTGCATGCCAGGAGGTCCATCCGATTTATTTATGGCCTTGGGAAAAGATGGTCAGCAGATACACGTTTCCCCTTCTGAAAATTTGGTTTGGATCCGTATGGGAGAATCTCCGGAAACTCAAAACCCATTAGTGAGCATGGATTTAGGTGCCGAAATTTGGGAACGAATCAATGCCTTGTCTTGTGGTAATTTAGAGATTACTACGTTAGAAACGCAGAACATGGTGCTCTCAAATCCATTAGTTGCTGGTTCTGAATTGCCAATACAAACGGGAATTCTTGTGGATGTTTCTGGCAGGGTAACGCATTTTTCGGATGGAAAATTACCGGTTCATCTTGCCGCAGGCTTGTATTATGTAAGGTGGATCGGCGGCTCTCGGCGTATTGTAGTAGTAGAATAAATCCGGATATTTGAACCTTTGTAAATGATCTGTCCTTGGGGGCATAAATATTTCGTTAATTTGCTGTTATATGCGCACCCTATTATCGGCGATCGTTTTATGTGTAGTTCTCTGCCTTCTTCCTGCTTGCAGAAAAGGGGCTGCTGACTATGCCGTTAGAGGTCGCGTACTTGATAAATTTGGTAATGCGCTGTCTGAAGTGGCGGTGGTGATTAATCAGCAGGATACGATTTATACCAATTTAGAAGGATATTTTAATGCAACCAAGTTGCAGGGTAATACAAAACTCATAGCAATTGATCCCTCTTATGATTTTTCTCCCGCGCAAATTGACGTTTCAGCGC
>CBFHGY010000063.1:0-12419 GCA_965655465.1 Bacteroidia bacterium
ATGAAGTATATCCCGGAATTCGTAGATCGTAAACACGGTCGAAAACCCGTAATATATGACCTGCCAGAAATGGAAGATTATCTCAAGGAAACCTACGGTATAACGGTTTATCAAGAGCAGGTGATGCTCCTGAGTCAAAAAATTGCTGGTTTCTCAAAGGGAAAAGCCGACGTATTGCGTAAGGCGATGGGTAAAAAGAAAAAGGACATCATCGATAAACTTAAATCGGAGTTTATGGAAGGAGCCTTGGCCAAAGGATATCCGGAGAAAGTACTTCACAAGATTTATAGCGACTGGGAAGAATTTGCGCAATATGCTTTCAATAAATCGCATTCTACCTGTTACGCAGTAATTGCGTTTCAAACAGCCTATTTAAAAGCCCATTATCCGGCTCAATTCATGGCGGCAGTGCTGAAAAGCAATATGGGTGATATTAAAAAAATTACCTTTTACATGGAAGAATGCCGGCGTATGGGCATGAAAGTTCTGGGTCCAGATATCAATGAAAGTCGATCTGCATTTACCGTAACTAAAAATGGCGAGATCCGTTTTGGCATGAATGCCGTAAAAGGGGTTGGTGAAAATGCGGTAGATGAAATTCTTGCAGATCGAGATAAAAACGGTCCATATTCGAGTATTTTCGAGTTGACTTCGCGTGTAAATTTAAGAGCGGTAAATAAGCGAAATCTAGAAAATATGGCAAAAGCAGGAGTTTTTGACTTTGATGAACGTTACCACCGTGCACAATATATCTCTACCGATGCCCAAGGAAAAAATGGCATTGAATTGGCTTTGCGTTACGGTCAAAAGGTGCAATCTGATAAATTAAGCGGTCAGATGGGACTTTTTGGAGGTAATGATTCCGATAGCGTTGAACAAGAACCCAAACTGCCCCATGTTGAACGGTTTTCATTGCTTGAAGAACTTAAAATTGAAGAAGAATTGGTGGGTGTATTTTTAAGTCGACATCCATTAGACGGACATAAATTCCTTCATGAACTCATTAAACCAACGCCCATTCAAGATTTTGTGAAAGCTTTCGATGATAAAGAACGCTTGGAATTTAAAATGATGGGAATTGTAACGGCAGCAAGAGAAATAATGGGTCAATCGGGAGTTCCCTATGGAAGAATGACTCTGATGGATTATTCTAGTTCAACGGAATTATCGTTTTATCGGGATACCTTTATGCGCTATAAATCGTTCTTAAGTCGCGATTATGTACTCTTGATTACCGGCGTCGTTGAACCTAGCAGAGATGGAACTCGTTCCTTGATTTCCTATAAATCTGTGCGTTTGGCTTCGGAAATTGATACAGAGAAATTGGTACGTTCTATAAAGGTTAGAATGAGACCTTCCGATTTGTTCGATGGACGGCATCAAACTGTGAATGATGTGATGGAGCAATTTCCAGGTAATACCAAGGTGTATTTCAGTTTTAGTGATCCAGATGAGGATATGGGCTTATTATTGGTATCAAATAATAAAATTGATTACGGTCCAGATGTTGTAGAATTATTTGAAGAAATGGGCGTAAGACACGATCCAGAAATAAGTGTAAAATTATGAAAGTTTCCGGTTTTGCAATTGCCCGTAATGTTATAAAGGCCGATTATCCCATTGGAGAATCGCTGCTCTCAATTGCGCCACTTTGTGATGAAATTGTGGTTGCAGTTGGTAATAGTGATGATGACACACGGTCTTATATTGTTTCTTTGGGAATTCCTCAGTTAAAAATAATTGATACGGTATGGGACGATTCCTTGCGCCAAGGTGGGCGTGTGCTCGCTGATGAAACGAATAAAGCCTTGGCTGCCACCGACCCTAGTAGCGACTGGTGTTTTTATATTCAAGCGGACGAATGCATCCATGAAGCGGATATCGAAAAAATAAGACGCGCAATGGAAGAAAATCTGGAAAATCCTGAAGTTGAAGGTTTGTTATTTCATTACTTGCATTTTTATGGGAATTATGATTTTATAGGAGATTCAAGACGTTGGTATCCAAACGAAATTCGCATTGTGCGACAGGGTTTGAATATAAAATCTTGGAAAGATGCGCAGGGATTCAGATCTCAAACAGATACCAAACTTAAAGTAAAACATACCCATGCAACCGTTTATCATTACGGCTGGGTAAAGCATCCTGAACAACAGCAAATAAAACAACAACAATTTCATCGCTTGTGGCATTCCGACGAAAAATTAAAGGAAATGATCAGCGACAGCCCAGATTTTGATTATTCCAATATCGATAGTATCAAAGCGTTTGAAGGTAGTCACCCTAAAGTGATGCATGTTCGCATTGCACGTATAAATTGGCATATTAATATCGATCCAAATGCCAAAAAGTTCACTCCGAAGACATGGTTTCTATATTGGTTTGAAAAGCTTTTTGGAATTCGAATAGGAGCATATAAAAATTACACCTTATTGCCATGAAGGTGTTAGATGTCGTAATTGTTGGGGGCGGAGCTGCTGGTTTTTTTTGTGGATGCGAATTACTCAGTACCAATCCAAATTTAACAGTAGAAATTTGGGAAAAATCGGCGAAAGTTTTGTCTAAAGTGCGCATTAGTGGCGGTGGGCGCTGCAATGTAACCCACGACCTGCGGGAAGTTCGGAATTTAATCAAAAAGTATCCTAGAGGTTCGAAATATTTACGACAAAAATTCATAGAATTTGGAGTCAATCAAACCGTAGATTGGTTTGAAAACAAAGGGGTAAAATTAAAAGTCGAATCCGATGGCAGGATGTTTCCCGTTACAGACAGTTCCGAAACCATCGCTCAATGTTTGGAACAAACTTTTCATAAAAATGGAGGCAAATTGAGATTAAAAACCACTTTGGAGCATTTCGAGTTTCAGGATGGTTTATGGAACCTTACTTCCTCTGAAGGCGCTGAAATCCAAAGTAAATATTTGGTGTTTGCTATTGGAGGATTAACCGATGTAAAAGCAAAATGGCTTCAAGGCCAATTTCCGATAAATATAACACCTATAGCACCTTCTATCTTTACGTTAAATATTTCAGACGTAAAATTGCATGCATTATCGGGCGTTTCTGTTTCCCATGGACGAATAAAATACGAAGGGATAAAGTCGGATTATCAAGGTCCCGTATTGATTACACATTGGGGTTTAAGTGGACCTGCTGTTTTGGCGTCGAGTGCATATCAAGCGTTGGCATTAAAAGAAAAAGATTATCAAACAAATGTGCAGGTAGGCTGGGTATCTAATAAAGATGAGGAGGTTATTAGGCGTGAATTGCTAGAGAATTTTGAAATGAATAGAAACAAGAGCATCCGAAATGCACCGGCTTTGGGGCTGCCCAAAAGATTGTGGGATTATCTCTTAGAACGATCCGGAATTGGCTTTGAAAAAGTGTGTGCGGATTTAAAAAAGGATGAAAAAAACAGACTCTTGGAAAATATACTGCGAAGTAAATATTCGGTTAGTGGTAGGACAACCTATAAGGAGGAGTTTGTAACGGCAGGAGGCATTGATTTATCGGAATTAACGCATACCGGTGCTTTTAAATCCAATACTAAAGTCTATGCGATAGGAGAGATGATTGATGTTGACGGTATAACCGGTGGCTTTAATTTTCAGGCAGCATGGACAACGGCTTATTGTTGCGCCAAAGATATTGCCCTTAATATTTAATCACCCGTTTCGGAATATTTGTAACCAACACCTCGCATACTTAAAAAGTATCTGGGATTTTTAGCGTCTTCTTCGAAATATTTCCGGAATGCGAGAATAAAATTATCGATAGTTCGGGTGCTAGGGAATACGGTATATCCCCAAACGGTTTTTAAAATTTCTTCACGAGTAACAACTTGATTCTTTTTTTCTACCAATAACTTAAGCAGTTGTGCTTCCTTTTTGGTCAATTTAAACTCCCCATTTTTGCTTGTTGCTCTGTAGGAATTAAAATCGATATAGTTGGTTCCAAATTGATATTCCTGAAGGGTCAGCCTAGGCAAATGTTGTTGCGTGCGGCGAATTAGTTTCTGAACACGAAGCATCATTTCTTCTAATTCAAAGGGCTTACTCATATAATCGTCGGCACCGGCTTTGAGTCCACCAATTCTGTCTTTCGAGCTATTACTGGCAGACAAAATCATAATGGGAATATCGTTGTTGGTTAAACGAATATGTTGAGTAGCGGTAATTCCGTCCATGCTGGGCATCATGATATCCATGATTACCAAGTCGAAACTTTCGGATTTTAACTTTTGAATTGCTATGGCTCCATGAACGGCAATAGAAACCTTATAGCCTTCAGCTTCTAGGTTAATGCGTATCAATTCCGCTAAATCTGCTTCATCCTCTACCAATAAAATTCTGTAAATCTTCGTCATGCAATTTGTTGGATATGGTTAAATGTTAAAATAAATTTGGTTCCTTTGGGTGAATTATCCGTTACTATCACTTTTCCTGCGTGTATTTCAGTGATTTTCTTAACCAAGAATAAGCCTAATCCGCTTCCTGGCTGAGATCTGGTTTTTTCGTCGCCAACGCGATAGAACTTTTCGAAAATGCGTTTTTTATCGCCTTCGCTAATTCCAATGCCTTGATCGCTGATGCATATTTTAAAACCTGTTTTAGACTTTTCTGTTTTGATATGAATGGGTGCCCCTAATCCGTATTTAATGGCATTGGTTATTAAGTTTCGGATTACAATGAGCATCATATTTTCATCTGCTTCAAATTCAATTTCCTCGGGATGCTCAAGTTGAATTAATTCCAATTTTTCGGGAGGTAATTCCAAACCATTTAGGGCCCTTTCAAATAAATTGCCCAAGATTAATGGGGCAAAAACAGGATCACTGAATTTACTCTCAAACTTTGTTGCCAAAAGAATTTGATCGACCATTCCAGATAACCGTAAAATATTTGAGTTCGCCATATCCATTAATTTAGGAATGATATCGGGTTGGGTATTGCGTTTAAGCGTTTGAATAGCAAGTTTAGTTGCCGAAATGGGAGTTTTCAATTCATGCGTAACCGCTAACAAAAAATTATTTTGTTGGGCGTTTAATCGAATGATCTTATCCACATAGAAAAACATTGCCGCTGCTATTAATAAGGTTATCAATCCTAAAGTAACTCCTTCCCATATCCAGGCTCTTTTTTTCGAGTTTAGGGTATGTTCCAAGTTTGATTTCAGGGTTTGGTCAATACTTAGACAAATACTCGGATATTTTTGTTGCCTGAATGTCATGAAAAAAACATGAATTTCTGAAAACTGCTGTTCTACTTGCTTTTTTATGTGCGAAGTATCGATCTTAAGCAGCTCATTTTCGAAATACACTAAATTTTTAGATGTCTTTGAGTCTGAAAGGCGGCCCAAATGGTAAGCATAATCAAGAGCCCAATGTTCTTTGGTTTCAAGAATCGCTAATTCCTTTTTATAAATAATCTCTTGATTGCGAGTTAAAGCAAATGCCCACCAAACCAAAGCACTCAACATATAAATAGCAATGAAGAGAATTGCAGTAATCAGTCGTAAACGGTTCTTTCGCATCCTTCTTGAATCGCTAAATTAGTGCATTAATTCGAAAATGAAGCGAAATTCTTTAGGTTTAAAATACCTCCAATAATGGATATCTTTGTAAAGATGATCTCAACTGAACTTAAAGAAAGCCTGAAATTTATCGTTGGAATTGGCAATTTTGCTGAAGATTTCGATTCCTTAAAAGAAGCAGGTAGTGATTATACCGAGGATTTTAATTTCCCCCCGGAATTGGTTTTAATGCCGAAAAGTGCACAAGAGATTTCAGAAATTTTAATACTATGTAACGAAAATAAGATCCCTGTATATACCCGAGGAGCGGGAACAGGACTCTCTGGCGCTTGTTTGCCTGTGAACGGAGGGATTGCGCTTTCTACTAAAAGAATGAATCAAATTATTGATATTGATACCGATAATTTTCAAGTTACTGTTGAACCCGGTGTGATTAATCAAAATTTGAAAAAAGAATTACACGTCTTAGGGTTCAATTATCCTCCAGATCCTGCAAGTATGGGCTCTAGTACCATTGGGGGGAATATTGCTCACGGTGCAGGTGGGCCGAAAGCTGTAAAATATGGTACTACACGCGATTATGTGTTGAATTTAGAGGTTGTACTTCCCAATGGAGAAATCATTTGGACGGGTGCCAATACACTGAAAAATGCCACCGGATTTTCACTCACTCATTTAATGATTGGTAGTGAAGGTATGCTTGGAGTAGTATCAAAAGCAGTTTTGAAAATTGTGCCCTTTGTTGAGCATGAATTATTGCTATTGGTGAGCTTTGATAATGCCGATATCGCAGCTAAAACCGTGAGTGAAATATTGAAAAAAGGATTCAAACCCTCTGGGATTGAATTGATGGAACGCAGCGGTATCGATATTGTTTTGGCACACAAATCTCTGCAGTTTCCCCAAACGCCTGATGATGCTTTTTATCTTTTAGTAGTGCTAGAAGCACAAGAACAAAACGAATTGATGTTGCAAGCTGAGGCCATTTATCCCTTTTTTGAAGAACAAGGAGCACTCAACGTATACATACCCAATAACGCCGATATGGCTAACGATTGGTGGACAGCCCGAAGGTCTATTGGAGAATTGGTTAAACAACAATCTATATATAAGGAAGAAGATACCGTCGTGCCAAGATCTAAACTTCCTGAGTTATTGAGAGAAGTGAAAAAGATAGGATTGGAATATGGATTCAGGTCTGTTTGTTATGGACATGCCGGTGATGGTAATTTGCATATCAATATCCTAAAAGACGAAATGTCGGAACATAACTGGAATAGTGAAGTTCCTAAAGGAATCCGAAAGATATTCGAATATTGCAAATCGGTGGGTGGTACGATAAGCGGAGAACATGGAGTGGGTTTAGTGCAAAAAGAGTTTTTAGACATTGTAATGACTCCCACGCATTTCAGTTTATTTAAAGGAATTAAAAACACCTTTGATCCCAATGGGATTTTGAATCCAGGAAAATGGATTGCCTAAGATTGCCAATCTAAAAGAGCATAGGTTTTTGCCCTTGCTTTACTCGCGAACAGGGGTTTGGTTTTCGACCAAGTTGCTGAAAATAGTTCACTGTTTCGATAGGCATTCAAATGCTCTTCAGATTCCCAAATACTGCTTGTACAAATAATCTGAGGGTTCAAGGGGTCTTGTATTAATTGTAATGAGAGACAACCTTCTCTTGCACGTATGTAGGTTTTTGACTCTTCAAAAACCTGTAAAAAAGCGTCAATTTTGTCGGTTTGGAAATGCATTTCCACCCAACGATGTATGAGGTTATTATTCATGAAATTCAACCATTATTGCCGAGTCGACGTAAATCCCTAAATTGTTGCTAGAATGGCCTTTATTCTGAGCTATCTGAAAAATATCACCCCACCCAAACAAAGCCAAAACGCCCCCTTCTTGAATATCGTTATAATCATTTGAAATTCGCTCAATAATTCGCTGTGGTGTGCGAATTCGTACGTTTCGGCCGGCTCTATATCTTTCGAATTCGGCTTTATTTATATTGAATATACAATTGCCATAAGGGTCTACATACAAACAACTTAACCGAATAAAATTATTTTTAACGATGGGTTGGATCCATAATGGTTTGGGATTGTTTAATTTGGGCTTGAAAATATGCGTTAAGTCTTTATCGGGATCTTCCAATAAAAGTTTGATCGCGGGAATATAAAGAGCCTTTAATTCATCCCATTTGTAGGTGCCATCGTTAGGAATAATGAAATATTCCAAATCCACTTCAAATCCGAGCGGCATAAAGCCATTTGCAGGTCCTAAAAAATAAGAATCTCGATATTTTACGATAACATACCGAGGGGGTTCGGTTGAAGGCATCGCCAAATGACAAATATGAATCGTGCCTGGCGGAAACGCATCCTTAAATTGTTTCAATAAAATACCTTGTTCTACCAAATTTCCTCGCTGCATGTTTAAGCCGCTGTATACAAAGGTTGCATGAGGAAATGCGCTATTTAGGGACATCTGCGCAAAGCTAAAATCTAAGGTTTGGGTACCATAATCGCACCAATAATGTATCATGACGTGTCGCATACCGCCTTTGCTTTGCATATATTTGTAAAAATAATTCAAATCCCTTGACAGAATTTATCTATCAACTAGAATTTATCAACCCTCAAATGTTCTATGGACCCCAAAATGCACATTTGAATCTGTTGAAGCAGAAATATCCGAAGTTGCAATTAGTGGCTAGAGGCGATGAAATTAAAGTATTTGGCGATGAGGAGAGCATCATTGAATTCCAATCAGGAATGCAAGTGTTAGAAAAATTGTACACTTCGAGAAAAGAGTTAACAGAATTTATTATTCAAGAAGCTTTAGATATTTCCAGTATAGGGGAGATGCCCGTTGAAATTTCCAACGATGTACTGTTTATCGGTACTCGGGGTCAAAAGATTAAGGCGAAGACCAAAAATCAAATAAAAATGCTGGATGTATCGCAAAAAAGCGATATAATTTTTGCAATAGGCCCAGCAGGTACAGGAAAAACATATACCGCAGTGGCTATTGCAGTTATGGCTTTGAAGAATAGAGAAGTTCGAAAAGTTATCCTCACACGACCCGCGGTTGAAGCTGGAGAGAATCTGGGATTCCTCCCGGGAGATCTCAAAGAGAAAATAGATCCTTATTTAAGGCCTTTATACGATGCTTTGGAGGATATGATTCCAGGCGATAAATTGAAAAGTATGGTTGAAAGTAGAACCGTTGAAATTGCTCCTCTTGCATTTATGCGCGGCAGAACTCTGGATAATTGTTATGTTATTCTGGATGAAGCCCAAAATAGTACGGATTTGCAATTGAAAATGTTTCTAACCCGCATGGGACCTAATGCCAAGCTGATCATTACGGGTGATTTAACCCAAATAGATTTACCGCGAAAACAACAAAGCGGATTGTATAAAGCTCTGAAAATATTGAAAAATATCGATGGAATTAGTATTATTGAATTAGATACCAGCGACGTAGTTCGCCATCGATTAGTAAAAGAAATCATTAACGCATACGAAAAAGCAAACGACGAATAAATGCAACTCCATTCACTTACCGCTACCAACTTCTTTTTTAAGAATCAAACTAACTTTTACCGAGGTAAAGTTCGCGACGTGTACACCCTTTCAAATGATATACTTGTAGTAGTGGCTTGCGATCGAATTTCCGCCTTCGATCATGTTTTACCGAAAAGCATTCCTTTTAAGGGACAAGTACTTACTCAAGTAGCTAATTTGTTTTTAGATCATACTCAAGATATTATTCCAAACTGGAAAATTTCCAATCCAGATCCACAAGTAACCATTGGCCGTAAATGCGATGCGATCCCTATTGAATTTGTAGTGCGCGGATATTTAACCGGACATGCATGGCGTGTTTATAATGCAGGAGGTCGAGTTTTATGTGGAGTTCAACTTCCAGAAGGCATGAAAGAAAACCAAGCCTTTTCAGAGCCCATTATTACTCCCGCCACTAAAGCAAGTAACGGACATGATGAAGACATCAGTTATGATGAAATTATCAAGCGTAAATTGCTTTCTAAAAAGACGTTAAACACACTCTATGACAAGGCATTAACGCTCTATAAAAGTGGGGTAGCATATGCCAAAGAGCGCGGATTGATTTTGGTTGATACCAAATATGAATTTGGTATGTACCATGATGAGTTAATGCTCATTGATGAAATTCATACTCCTGATTCTTCTCGTTTCTTTTATGCTGACACCTATGAAGATTTGCAGGCGGCTTCCCTTCCACAAAAACAATTAAGCAAGGAATTTGTGCGTGAATGGCTGATGAAAAACGGATTTCAAGGTTTAGATGGACAGTTAATGCCTGAAATGACCCCTGAAATGATCGAAGAGATATCTGGTCGCTACCAAGAATTGTATTTGGCAATGACGGGTAACTCCTTAATAGGTCGTAATTATGACGATATCTTCACGAATATGCAAGAATCCATTGAATTGGGGATAACAAAACTGAGTTAAGTTTTTGGATTTAACCAAAAAATAATATAATCGAAAGGTGAAAACTTGTAACTATTATTCGAAAGCTGCCATATTTTTAGGCTTAATAGGTTTTTTAATGGTATCTAAAGAGGGTAAATCTCAAAATGTTACCACTTATGCCGGGGTGCAATATACCGACTCTGGACGTTTTTTAGGTACCGCTGACAATCCTAAAAATACCGAGTTATACAGTCGACCCAATGGCGTTGCTATTGATACCAATGGTCGGATATGGGTGAGTGATGAGCATAATATCATGCTTCTAGATGGCAATACTTCCAGAAATAGAGGAGGCTATCGCGGAAATCCCAATAACTCAGAAGCATTAGGCTATTTTGATGGTACCGCTACATCTGCGCGCTTTACTTATCCAGCAGGAATGTCTGTAAACCCACGATCCAATGACTTATACATTTGCGATCGCGATAATTCTTCGATAAGAAAAGGTTCTAAATTTGTTAATTCTTCAAGTGGAACCATTTTTTCAACCTATGCAGGTTACTCTGATTGGACTGGTGGATACGTAGATGGTTCATTGACAAATGCACGTTTTAAATTTCCAGAAGATGCTGCATTTGATAAAAATGGAGTTTTGTATATCTGTGATTTTCAGAATCACGCAATCCGTAAAATTTCAAGCGGAGAAGTGAGTACATTAGCCGGAGACGGTTCGCAATCACCGGGATATATTGACGCCACGGGTAAAAATGCACGTTTTTCTTATCCCTCTGGTATAGGTATGGATGTAAATGGAGATGTACTTGTTGCCGATCGCAATAATCGCTGCATTCGCCGCATTAATACAAGTACAGGCGAGGTAACTACGGTTACCAAAGATGTTAATTTTCCTTATGACGTAATAGGAATCGGTAATAAAATTTATATTCTGGAACCTACTTGTATTAAGGTCTTCGATGGCAATAAAGTAACGGTTTATGCCGGTAGTTCTTCTTCATCGGGTTATAAGGATGGATCTTTGTTGGATGCGCGATTTGGATTGATGTATCACTTTGATTACAATCCTAAAGATGAATGTTTATATGTCGCGGATTACGGAAATAATGTAATTAGACGGGTACCTCTAAATTTAGAAGCAAGCGCAGATTTTTACGCAAACAATACCAGTCCCATTGTAAATCAAACGGTCGTTTTAACATCAAGCTCTCAGAATTATACCAGTTTAAATTGGGAAATTAGCCCCAGTACTTATGTTTTGCAAGCAGGTTCGAAATTAACGGATCGCGTGATATACGTTTCTTTCAATAACGCTACTTCGTATACCGTGAAGCTTACAGCAAAAAGTCCGAACAGCCAAGACATTGCGAATAAGTTAAATTATATCAACGTTTCAACCAATAGTTTAGCTAAACCCGTTGCAGATTTTACCGTATCAAATACCTATCCAACTCTAAATGATGAACTCGTTCGGTTTGTGGACTTAAGTTCTAATAATCCAACGGATTTTACTTGGACTATTACCCCAAATACGTTTTCCTTTCAAAATGGGACCAATGAACTCTCTAGAAATCCCGAGGTGAAATTTACGGCTTTAGGCTTGTATACGGTATCCCTTAAAGTGGACAATAGCAATGGCACGAATACTTTGAGTCGCAATAATTTCATTCAAGTAGTGGGTTTAAATGCCAATTATAATGAAAAAAGTCACTTTGTGATTTATCCCAATCCTTCAAGAGGAATCACTTTTGTAAAAGGATTACCAATTAATGCCGAATTGCGCGTTTTTGATATTAGCGGAAAGTTAATTCAATCTCAAATATCCAATGAAGAAATTATTGAATTAGCACTTCCCAATGGAATGTATTTCCTACAAGCACTCATAGATGGAACTTGGAGTTCGCTGGGTAAGTTGATTGTAACTCCTTGATAATTTATAACCAAAACCTCATATCGATTTCAATTTGCTGATATGGATATGCGAAAAATACAAAAAAAGTGGAGGGATTTCTTTGCAAATTCCACCACTTTTTTGTTTTGGGGAAATGTGTATTGGATATTTTTTCAATTACAAGTTTTTATCCGATTACTTGCAGTAATTGTAATGCCTAGTTCCATTTCAGCTGATGGAGTCCTGGAAGCGATTTTAAATGGAATTTTTCAAGACTTATCGGCAACTGCTTATATATGTAGTGCATTTTACCTATTCGCATTAAGTTCGAAACTATTGCCCAGGAAAATGCAATCCTATTGGACTGCATTTTCCTGGCTAATGATAACCATGTACATGCTCTTAGTGGGAGTCGCAGATACGGCAATTTTGCATTATTGGGGCGCTCATTTAAATAAGCAAGCCTTGGCATATTTAGCATTTCCCAAGCAATTACTGAGTTCTATACCAATATGG
>CBFHGY010000064.1:0-12405 GCA_965655465.1 Bacteroidia bacterium
CCTGATTTTTTCTGATTGGGATTAAAGTAAATGGTAAGAATCTGACAAAACGCAAAATAAGGATTTTCAACAGCAATTAATGTTGAGCTTATGGGCTTATTCGGTTTAAATTGGGTAGGTACAAAAATAATTCCGCAATGAGACTCGTATACCTGAGATTCGTATTTTGGATTGGCGAAAAAGCCAAGGGCTGTAATATTGCCCTCATTTAACTTCGCAATTGTTTGAATTACTGCATTTTCGTCTCCCAAAACAGTCCCTCCGGTAATTCCGACGATTTCTTTTGCTGATACGACTGTCATAGATTACAAAGAAACGATTTCTATGCGAGCTTTCCGAAATCAAAAATCTAAATCAAGAGTAATTGAAAAAAATGTCTATTTTAGCCGAAATTTAAATCTAAACAAAAAGAAAAGATGAGTTCAACAGCTACTTTACAGAGTACCCCTAAAGGCCATCCAAAAGGATTGTATGTCCTTTTTGTGACGGAAATGTGGGAGCGTTTTAGCTATTATGGCATGCGCGCCCTGTTCGTTTTATTCATGACTAAAGCCTTGTTAATCGACAAAGCCTTGGCATCAGATATTTATGGAAGCTATACCGGATTGGTTTATCTCACCCCATTAATTGGAGGTTATATGGCGGATCGCTACTGGGGTAACAGAAAATCAATTGTTATTGGAGGTATTATGATGGCTGTAGGACAATTTTTTATGTTCATTTCCGGCTCTGTATACCAATCGGCATCGGCCCCTGCCTTTATGTTTACGGGATTGGCTTTTTTAATCGTGGGTAATGGATTTTTCAAACCCAATATTTCTACTATGGTGGGTCAATTATATCCCGAAGGAGACAAGCGTGTAGATTCGGCATTTACCATATTTTATATGGGAATTAATTTGGGGGCTTTCATTGCGCCTTTATTATGTGGTTACCTTGGGGATACTGGTAATCCTGAAGATTTTAAATGGGGATTCTTAGCCGCTGGCTTAGGTATGGTTTTAAGTTTAATTCTCTTTCTTACATTAAAAAACAAGTATATCGTTACTCCTGATGGTCAGCAAATTGGCGAAAAAGCGAACAACAAGCGCGATATAGATGATGCAAAAGAAACGGAAGCATTGCCCGTGAATTCTAACCGCATGTACCTTTGGGTGGGGATTTTTACAGCACTTTTAGGATTGTTCTATTTTGTTTTTGATACCGGGCTGATTGGGTCCTTTATTTTTGGATTAACGATTGCTGCTCCTGGATTTATCATTACGGACCCTTCCCTTACTAAAGTTGAAAAACAGCGTATTTGGGTTGTATATATTGCCGCATTTTTTGTAATTTTCTTCTGGGCGGCCTTTGAACAAGCCGGAGCTTCTTTAACATATTTTGCAGAAGAACAAACCGATCGTAATCTTTTTGGTTCCGTGATTCCAGCGTCCTATTTCCAATCGGTAAATGCACTTGCAATTGTGATTTTTGCTCCAATTTTCGTTTGGCTATGGGGTGTTTTAGGGAAACGTAATCTTGAACCCGCTTCACCTTTTAAACAAGCACTAGGATTGTTCTTGTTGGCTTTGGGTTATTTGGTAATTGCATTTGGAGTTCAAGGCATTGATCCAAGTACTAAAGTAAGTATGGTTTGGCTGGTAAGTTTATATACAATCCATACTCTAGGTGAATTGTGTTTGTCGCCGATTGGACTTTCTATGGTGAATAAATTATCACCGGCTCGATTTGCATCTTTGATGATGGGAGTGTGGTTCCTTTCAACGGCTTCTGCCAATAAATTTGCAGGAACATTGAGTGCCTTGTATCCTGAAGAGGTAAAAGTGGAGAAAGAATATTTGCCAAGCTTGAACAGTGCCGATTTAACTGCGATTGAAAGCAACAGTATTGATACCTTAGCATTCAAAGCAGACCCTAAAGGAGAATATGCATTCCCAGTTGCTAGTGCAAATTTCAAAAAACAAGATGATGGAATGGCAATAGACGGTATTTCATTTGATTCGAGCAGTAAGATTGGATATGTAAGTGTGTTTCATTTAAAACTAATTAAGGGGTTAAATAAAAACTTTAACAGCGCTGTGTTAATAGATGAAAACAAGCTACTTACTATTGAAAAACTAGATAAAAAGCAAGAGGATGGAAGTTTCAAGACAATTTCGAATGCACAAGTTTGGAATCTCAAGCCTGAAAAGCCTTCTATCGCTGGCTTCCAAGTAAATACCTTGTATGACTTCTTCATGATCTTTGTAGTTATGGCAGGAGCTGCTAGTATATTCTTGTTTTTCTTAAGCAAAAAGTTATTGGTTTTGATGAATGGAGTTCGTTAATAAATCGTATGACATAAACAAAAGAGGCCGCCAATTTGGCGGCCTCTTTTGTTTATGGATGCCTTACAGATTGTTATAAATTCTTTACGGCTTCAATCAATAATATATCTTTGTCTACAGGCACTACTCCGCGTTTCTCACAAACCAATCCACCCGCCAAATTGCTCAAACCTGCTATTTGACTCGCTGGCAAATTCAAAGCAACGCATAGGCTTGCAACTGCAATTACAGTGTCACCTGCGCCTGAAACATCGGCAATATTTCTTAAATGTGCTGGCTTGCGAACATAATCTCCATTATCACTAATAATTACCCCTCTTTCACTTAACGTAACCAAGGTTCTTTCATTTTTCATTTCTCCTTCTAATATGGATATCGCATTTTCAATATCATCCAGGCTGTTTAATAAAGACTCCTCCAAGTTTAATCCTTCTCTCATTTCTTTTAAATTCGGCTTGAACAAACTGGTGTTTTTGTATTCTTTAAAATTGGATTTTTTCGGATCTACAACTGTTGGAATGCCCATTGATCGCGCTTTTTCGATAAATTTACTGATATTCCCTTTATGAAGTACTCCTTTATTGTAATCTTCAAAAATGACTACATTGCATTGTTCGATTTCACGATTAAAATGTTCTTCGAGTAAAAAGGAATCTAAGGTATCCAAGTCCGATTTTACCTCATGGTCGAATCTCAATAATTGGTGATTATTTCCGATAACGCGGGTTTTAGTTGTGGTTTTGCGTTTTTCACTTTGCAATAATGCTTTTGAATAAATTCCCTCATTTTCCAATAGGGCGATCAATTCTTGTCCCTCCTTATCCTTTCCAATGACCGAGCAAATTATTGGAATACCTCCCATTGCCTTAATGTTTAAGGCAACATTGCCGGCTCCGCCCAATCTAGAATCCATTCCTGTTACATCTACAACAGGCACTGGAGCTTCAGGAGATACCCTTTCAACTTTACCTAATATATAGCTATCTACCATAACGTCCCCGACAATGAGAACACGCAGACCATCGAATTTTTTAAAGATTTGTTCTATTTCCAATTTTGGATCCATTGTGCAAATATACGATTTAATTAAGCTGTGTGAGGGTTACCTCAATACGACGAATAGCCTCGGTAATTTGAGACTCTGAAGTAGCATAAGAAAGGCGGAGGCAATTTGCCGTGCCAAATGCAGCACCCGAAACAGTTGCAACATGTGCTTCCTCGAGTAAATATAAAGCCAAGTCATCGGCATTGTTAATTTGAACTCCATTTAGAGTATGTTTTCCGAAAAAATAGGAAACATCTGGGAAATAATAAAACGCACCCGATGGAACACGGCAATTTAGTCCTTTAATTTTGCCTAGTAGATTACCCATTAAGACTCTTCTTGATTCAAATGCAAGACGCATTTTTTCTACTTCAATTTTAGCATCGGGATTATTCAAAGCTAAAACACCTGCGGCTTGTCCTAAAGTATTCGCTCCGCTGCTAATCATTCCTTGGAAGCGTTCACAAGCAGATATCCATTCGGTAGGGCCGGACATATAACCAATACGCCATCCCGTCATTGCAAATCCTTTTGACAGTCCGTTTACGGTAGCTACCCGATCTTTCAGTGCTTCAAAAGAAGCCAAAGAACGAGGTCGATCTATGTAAACGATTTCTTCATAAATCTCATCGCTGATAATCATCAAGTCCGGAAAGTCTTTCAAAACATCCACCCATTCTTGCAATTCTTCGGTGGTCATAACAGACCCACTTGGATTGCAAGGACTTGAAAATATAAGCAATTTTGTTTTATCGGTTATATGCGATCTTAACTCTTCAGCAGTGACTTTAAAGTCGTTTTCAATCTTCGTGGGTATTTCAATTACATTGCCGCCGGCATAATTTACCATACTTGGATAACTCACCCAAAAAGGGGCTGGAATGAGTACATCATCGCCCGGATTGACCACGGTCATTACCGCGTTAAAAATGCTTTGTTTAGCGCCATTGCTAACAATAATTTGGTTGGGTTCAACATGTATTTGATTTTCGCGTCGAAGCTTTTCTTGAATGGCTTTTCGAAATTCAAGTGTCCCTAAAACAGGGGGATAATGCGTATCGCCCTTGTCTAAAGCTTGTTTTGCCGCGTCACAAATTAATTCAGGTGTGTTAAAATCAGGCTCACCAATACTAAGGCTAATAACATCAATGCCTTGGTCTTTTAATTCCCGTGCTTTCTTGGTCATCGCTATGGTTTGGCTCTCTACCACACGTTGCATTCGATTGCTTAGATTCATCTCCTTACAATAATACCACATATGTTTCAACTTTTACGGGTATTTTTGCGTTAATGCGCATACTTTTTGTAGCCAACCGGATGCCCTATCCACCTTACAGAGGTGATAAGTTGAAAATTTATAATTTAATGGGTGAATTAATAGACCGACATGAAATTCATCTTCTCACTATCGCTGAAAACAAACAAGACATCGAATCTATTACACCGCTGTTACAACCTTTTGGTAAAAAATCAAAAGTAATTACCCGAATTGAATACATTTACCGTCCAATTTGGATTTCGGCATTTTACACGTTAATGGGAGTTTTTTCTCAGTTGCCATTTCAAATTGCCTTTTTTCAATCAAATAAATTCAGAAAAAAACTCAAGAATCTCCTAGAAACCGAAAAATACGATGTCATACACGTGCAACACATACGAATGGCGCAGTATTTTAAAGACATCAATAAATCTAATGTAATTCTAGACCTACCTGATGCATTTAGTATGTATTGGCAACGTCGAAAAGATCAATCGACTCATTTCCTTCAAAAAATATTTGCAACCATTGAATTCAAAAGACTTCATGAATTCGAGAAAACAATGATTCCGCAATTTGCTAAAACCTTAGTTTGTAGCAAATTGGATCAATCATTTTTAATAAATAGTACAGGTCAAGATATTGAATTGTTAGAAAATGGGGTGGATATAAATCAGTTTCACCCAAACCCTAATGTGAAATTTATCCCAGGGAGGATTTTATTTACTGGGAATATGAGTTATGCACCGAATATAGATGCGCTTCATTATTTTATGGAGGAAATCTGGCCCAATATATTGTCTCAATTTCCAGAAGCAATTTTCGTGATTGCCGGACAAAAACCAGGCACTTGGATTCAATCCTTGGCATCAGACCATGTTATCGTTACTGGCTTTGTTGAAGACTTAGCTTTAGAATACGCCCAGGCCCATGTGGTAGTTTCGCCTTTAAGAATAGGGGCAGGGACACAAAATAAGGTTCTTGAAGCTTTATCTATGAACATTCCGGTAGTAACTACTGATGTAGGTTATGAAGGATTAGGGCTTCCTCCAAACGTTGGAGCTCTATTATCGAAAAATTCATTGGAATTTACCGATAATGTAGTTCGCGTTTTATCAGATGTAAACTTCCGAAATGAAACAGGAGCAAAAGGGGGCGATATTATACGGTCGAAATTTGCATGGCCGGCAATTGCTAATAAGTTAGAAAACTACTTTCAACAACTCGTAATTGAAAGTTAATAAAATAAAAAGTCTATTTTTAATCGCTATTAAAATCAAAATATTGTGAAAAAACACCATTTAATGCTCAGTGTCCTGTGTTATTTTGCCACAGGTATTAACGCACAATCTAAAAACGACAGTTTAATTACGTCATTTATTAATAAAGTAGAATTTCGAATGATTGGACCTGCAACTACGGGAGGCAGGATTAGTGATATAGCCGTCAATCCTCTAAATCATTCGGAGTATTATGTAGCGGCGGCTTATGGAGGTGTTTGGAAAACCGTTAATTCGGGAACCACATTCAATCCAATTTTTGATAATTATGGCGTGCAAAGTATCGGCTGTCTTGCTTTAGATCCTAACAATACCCATATTATTTGGGTTGGCACAGGCGAAAACAACAATCAAAGAAGTGTTGGTTATGGAAATGGCTTATATAAAAGTGTCGATGGCGGCAAATCCTTTCAAAATGTAGGACTTAAAAATTCCTATCATATTGGAATGATAACTATCAATCCCAAAAACTCTTATGAAGTTTGGGTAGCGGCTTACGGACCTTTGTGGGGAAATACAGGGGAACAAGGCATTTACCATACTTTAGATGGAGGGAAAACTTGGAATTGTGTGCTTACAAATAAAAATGCGGGCTTCAATGAGGTGCATATAGACCCTAATAATTCCAATGTTTTATACGCCTGTGCCCACCAACGCCGCCGTCATGAATGGACGTATTTAGGAGGCGGCCCAGAAAGTGCGATTTATAAATCTGTCGACAAAGGCAAAACTTGGGAGAAGATCCAAAATGGATTGCCAACTGGCGATAAAGGAAGAATATCACTGGTAGTTGCAAAGAATACACCGGGACTTTTAACCGCAGTTGTGGAAACTCAAGGTAAATCTGGTGGAGTATTTATTTCTACAGATTTTGGTGCAAGCTGGACAAAAAGTAACGACTATTTTTCATCTGGAAATTACTATCAAGAGGTTTTCCAAGATCCATCCAACGATTCAAGATTGTTTTTCATGGATACTTATTTGCATTTTTCAGAAGACGGTGGAAAAACCGTAAAGCGATTCCCAGAAAACAACAAACATGTAGATAATCATGCAATTTGGATCAATCCCCAAAATTACAAACACATGAGAGTAGGCTGTGATGGCGGATTGTATGAAACTTTTGATTACGGGACAACCTGGTGTTTTAAAGACAACCTACCCATAACCCAGTTCTACAGGGTATCCACCGATAATGCCAAGCCGTTTTATAATATTTATGGCGGTACCCAAGACAATTATTCAATTGGTGGACCTAGTCGAAACAATACCGCTAATGGAATTGCTAATGAGGATTGGTTTGTGACTGTAGGAGGGGATGGTTTTAAATCCCAGATTGACCCAAATAATCCAAATATCGTGTATTCACAATGGCAATACGGAGGATTAATTAGATTTGACAAAACAACTGGCGATCAAGTTGACATCAAACCTAGAGTTGCGAATGAAACCACACCAATTGTATGGAATTGGGATGCTCCTTTGATTATCAGCAAATATAATTCGAGTAAATTGTATTTTGCCGCTAACCGACTTTTTGTTTCTGAAAATAGAGGGGATTCTTGGAAAGAAATCAGTGGGGTACTAGGTAGAAAAATAGATAGAAACAAACTACCGGTTATGGATAAAGTTTGGGGTTTAGACGCGGTGGCAAAAAATCAAAGCACCTCCATATATGGGAATATTACAGTAGTTAGTGAAGGAAAAAAAGGTGAATTATTCATAGGTACTGATGATGGATTGGTTTATAAAACAAATGACGACGGCAATACTTGGATAAAAATAGAAATTCCCAAAGAATTGGGATTAGCTTTACCTTTAAAAGATAAGACAAGCGTTGAAATTTACCCGTTGGTAACCGATATCGAAGTCGCATCTGATGGTACATGTTATATTGCTTTCGACAACCACCGTCAAGGTGATTTCAAGCCACTTTTATATAAAATCAAACCCAATAGTGCGGTTTGTGAACGATTGGAAACGGGAATCCCAACAAACAATCCCATTAAAACATTATGGATTGATCCTGTTGACAATGACATACTATGTGTTGGAACAGAATTTGGACTGTATATCTCTTATGAAAAAGGAGAACGATTCAAACGGTTTGGAAAAAATCTTCCCCCGATTGCAATTAAAGATATAGATTATCAGAAAGAATCTAAAGACCTTATATTAGCTACTTTTGGTCGAGGTTTCGCCATTTGTGATGATTATCACCTTATACGTGAAATGAAATCCAAAAGCCGTAAATGGATTAATGCAGAAGAACATGCATTATTTGTACCCTACGAAAAAGTGGGAGGAAAAGGAAATGGATATAGAGGCTCACAGCGATTTCAAGGAACTAATCTAAGTGAGAAGCTTCGATTGTATGTTTATATAGACAAAATTGAAGGCAATCAAAAAGATCAAAGAAAAACAAAAGAAAAGAAGGATGAATGGTTTTATCCAACAACAGAAGAAATTCGCAAAGAGCATGAAGAAATTCAAGCGAATTATTTACTAAAAGTTCGCAGTTCTGATGGTATAGAAATAAGTACCATAAAAGTTTCATTAACAAAAGGTTGGAATTTGATAAATTGGGATTGTAGATATGGATTAGAACCGTTAAATTTAGATAATAGTGGTGCAGAAATTGCTTATGGCCCATATGTATCTCCCGGAAAATATGTGTTTTCATTGTTAAAATACGACGCGCATACGGGAATCATTGCACCTGTGGAAAGTGGTGTTTTTGGTACTACTCAAATCGAGTTCCTTTATAAAGAAACCGATTTAATTAAATTAGATGAAAATAGAACCCAAAATTGGAATGATATCAAAGGCATTCGGGGTCAGTTTATCCTGACTCACCAACGATTTAATGAAACCAGAACCCGGTTAAATAAAGCTATTGAAATTGCAGCTTGGAATACAAAATGGTCGGAAGAAGACCGAATTAATTTATTTCATAGCAAAAAAGCAATGAATATGATTCAGTATAAATTACTTGGAGGAGACCCTATTGAGAAATACCAATTTGCAATCAAATCCAACATACAATCAGATTTTTTCAATCTGTATTCTAGCATGGTGGAAAGCCTACAAGCACCCACAAAAACACATCTTGAAACAGCGAAAAATATTGAAATTGATCTTCAAAAAATTCAACTTCAAATTATTGAGATTGAAGATAAACTCATGGCATTAGAGAAAAAAATTCAATAATTACGCTTTGCCTTTTTGAACAATCGCCTGTTTCAAAACAAAACGGGCGAAAAGTTCTTCGCTATACCATTTGTGTTTTCTGGTAAGCTTGATTACTTTCTTATGGGTTTCGTCTTTATAAGCATATTCTTGCATAGCCTGTGTATTTTTCCAAATACTTAATGTGGCTTGTTGAATAAAGGGCAATTCACCCACTCCAATTGCAAATTCTAATTCCGCAAATTTGTATAATTCTTTAGCAGTTCGACCTACCTTAGTCCAAAAATGGATCAATTTAAATGTTTTGATTCGTGCGCGTGTAAGCACTACCACCTTTGAATCCAACATGAACTCTGCGCTTTTTTTAAAGGGCTTTACACCGGACCATAAACCATGAGATTCAACATTTTCTAAATACAAAGTATTAACTGAGATTGCTTTAGACTCGTATTCTTTAAAATAGTGATTGGATTGAAAAAACTGATTTGCGAAATCTGAATTTTCCCATACCAGCAACCAACAGTACTTAGAAAAGCTGGGAGTAAAATCAAAACCTTTACCGCCTCCAGACCCCATAGATTTATAAAATTGCAATCCAGGTACTCCTTTTAATCGAAATAGGGCGAGTGGGACCTGAGAGAATGCCCAAAATTGATTGCGAATACCCTTGGTTTCGAAAAGGGTAACTGTGGTAATTTGATTTTCCATATTATTTCTTTTGAAGAATAATGGTTTGTACCCCAAATGGAATAAATTTTTCCCAAATAAAGAAAGGAAACAACATGACTTTCCAAAATACTAAAGGCCAAAAATGAGGCTCCATACTAGATGACCAATCGATTCTGCTCTTCTGTTTATACCCTAACCACCACAAAGTAAATGCAGAAAGAGTACCGTATTTTTTATGTGAAACAATTTTCCATTTTTCTGAGGGAAATAATATTGGCCAGCTTTTAAAGCTAAACAGGCTAATATGCCTGGGAGTATGCCAACCTTGCCAATATTGTTTTTGAAATTTCTGTAAAATTCCCTGAAACATAGGAACTTCAATAATTACATGGCCTCCAGACAACAGTAAATCATAAAAGCGGCTGATTGTTTTGTCTAATTCATAATCATGTTCCAAATAATGCCAAGCTGTAATAACATCAAATTTTGTGTCGATTGTTGCTTCTTTCCAATCGCATTCTATGAGATTTAAATGGGAGTAATGAGGATTTTTCCAATCTGCTGCAACGAAATCCACACCCAAAGTTTCAATGTGGTTATATTGGCTTAAAGCTGCCAAAAAATCTGGTTTGCCACAACCTAAATCGAGCAGGTTTCTTTTTTTGTCTTTGGGTAAATAGCGCAGAACCGTTTTAACCCGACTTTTATTCAGTTTTTTGTCGTCTGATTCTACAAAAGAAGCATACTTACCCCATGCCTTAGAGCCTCTATAAGGCAAGTAATAATCTGTATAATAGGTTCCAATTTGTTCCTTGCTAACTGGATTTTTCAAAAAAACAGATTCGCAATTTTTACATGAATAAAAATCAAAGGTAGACAAGCTATACTCATGCATCATAGCAGAAGTAGAGATGTAAAATTCATTGTTTGAAGATTTACAAACGCTACAAAAAATAGGGAAGGGGTTTGTGTTAGACATTTATTAATTATCGAGTTTAAAACATCGATTTCCATAAGGTTACCTCAAAGGAAACAATTTCGATCAAACAAAGTTTGAAAGGATAAAATAAAGAAGGCGCCCGATTGAGAGCGCCTTCCTTATTATTGTGAAAGATTAAAGTATTTATTGAGAATCTGTTTATTCTGATTCTTTACAGCAAGCTTTTTTCTTGGAAATGAACTTTCCGTTTTCGTCGTATTGTGCCATACAAGCTGCTTTTTCTGTAGAATCGCAACCAAGGCTATCGCACATACTTGCACATTGTTCTTTTGTCATGGTAGCACATTTGCTCATATCGCATTTGCCGCTCATTTCGCTTTCGCAATCTGAACCACAATCAGAATCCATAGCAACCACAACTCCATTGCCATTATTCGGACGTTCGCCAAACGTTTTACCTGCAATAAATGGAGCAATAACCAAAGAAACGATAGACATTAATTTGATTAGGATGTTCATTGATGGGCCCGAAGTGTCTTTAAATGGATCACCCACTGTGTCACCCGTTACAGAAGCTTTATGTGGCTCTGATTTTTTATAGAACATTTCACCATCGATATTAACCCCTTTTTCGAAAGATTTTTTTGCATTATCCCAAGCACCACCGGCGTTTGATTGAAAAATACCCATTAATACCCCTGATACCGTAACACCGGCTAACATTCCACCAAGTACTTCTGGTCCAAAGATAAAACCAACAATCACAGGCGAAATCAATGCGATAGCACCAGGAGCTAACATTTCACGAATAGAAGCTTTTGTAGATATCGCAACACATTTTTCATATTCAGGCTGAGCCTTATATTCCATAATTCCTGGAATTTCACGGAATTGACGACGCACTTCATTAACCATATCCATTGCAGCGCGACCTACTGCTGCAATTGCCAAAGAAGAGAAAATAAATGGAATCATTCCCCCGATAAATAATCCAGCTAAAACAGGCGCCTTGTAAATATCGATTGCAGTAATTCCTGAAATACCAACAAATGCTGCAAATAATGCTAATGAAGTTAAAGCCGCAGAAGCAATGGCAAATCCTTTACCTGTAGCTGCAGTTGTGTTACCTACAGCATCAAGATTATCTGTACGACCGCGAACTTCTTCAGGTAATTGACTCATTTCTGCAATACCGCCCGCATTATCAGCAATAGGACCAAAGGCATCGATAGCCAATTGCATTGCTGTTGTTGCCATCATACCAGCTGCAGCGATGGAAACTCCATATAAACCCGCAAAGTAGTAAGATCCCATGATTCCACCAGCCAAAACTAAAATTGGCAAAACGGTAGATTCCATACCCACGCTTAATCCCCCGATAATATTGGTCGCATGTCCAGTGCCTGATTGTCTAATAATAGACATTACAGGGCGTTTACCCATTGCTGTATAGTATTCAGTAATGATACTCATTAGAGTACCAACCACTAAACCAACAAGAATTGCAGCAAATACACCATTTCTAGTAAATCCTTCACCACGAACTGGGTTAAACCAAGTTAAGGTTTCTGGCAACATTGCATTTACCACGAAATAAGAAGCAATACCCGTTAGTGCTATCGAGGACCAGTTGCCTAAATTCAATGCGTTTTGAACGCTATCGGTTTCATTTTTAACTTTTACGAACCAAGTACCTA
>CBFHGY010000065.1:0-12140 GCA_965655465.1 Bacteroidia bacterium
CCATATACATAATTACGCCAGGTTGAATTTGACGGTAAATGGAACTGCGAGTTTCATCCCAATAATTTCGCAGATATTTGTACTCAAATTTCACCCGATCTTTATCGGTCACGGGAATAATCCAGGCATTTAGCATATAACTTCCCCAAGCAAAAAACACAGCGACTAACATGTACGGACGGAGGATGCGTAAAAGCGAAACGCCCCCAGCCAACATGGAAATGAATTCGGTTCTTCCTGCCAATCGTGAAGTCATGTACAATACCGAAATAAAAATAAAAATCGGGCTGAAGGTATTGATTAAAGTGGGAATAAAACTCACGTAATATACCCCTATAATTTCTCCAACGGGGGCATCGCGTTTGAGAAAATCATCGAGCTTTTCGGCTACGTCGAATACAATAATGATAACAATAAAGAGGGATATGGTAACAAAAAACGTTTTGATAAACTTCAACGCGATATAGCGATCGAGTAGGGTTATCGCTTTTTTCATGTTACAAACGTTGAGATAATTGCTTGACCATTCCAGGCTTCCAGGAACTGAAATCACCGGCTAAAATATGCTTACGTGCTTCCCTTACCAACCATAAATACAACTGCAAATTTTGCGAACTTGCAATAATAGGTCCGAGCATTTCCCCTGAATGAAACAGATGTCGCATATAGGAAAGGGAATATTCTGGGGTTAAAATCGGATCCAACGGTTCAAATTCTTTTTCCCATTTTTTATTCCGGATATTAACAATGCCTTGTGTGGTAAAAACCATTCCATTTCGGGCATTTCGAGTGGGCATTACGCAGTCGAACATGTCGATGCCTCTTTCGATACTTTCTAAAATATTTTCGGGTGTGCCCACACCCATTAAGTATCGAGGTTTTGATTTAGGAAGTATAGCGGTCACCATTTCAGTCATGGCGTACATATCTTCATGGGGTTCGCCTACGCTCAAACCACCGATGGCATAAGCACCGGCTTCGTGTTGACAAACGTATTCGGCACTTTGTTTTCTTAAATCTGGATAAACACTGCCTTGAACGATGGGGAAAAGTTCCTGATGGTGCCCGTAAATGGGTTCTGTTTCGTGGTACCTTTTCATGCAACGATCCAGCCAACGATGCGTAAGGTGCATGCTTTTTTGCGCATATTCTTTATCGCAAGGATAGGGTGTGCATTCGTCGAAGGCCATCATAATATCAGAACCGAGGATCCGTTGGGTATCTATTACATTTTCAGGAGTAAACTGATGTTTGGAGCCGTCGATATGGCTTTTAAACATAGCTCCCTCTTCTTTGATATTCCGGGTTTTGCTGAGAGAATACACCTGATATCCGCCAGAATCGGTTAAAATCGGCCTATTCCAACCTGCAAACCCATGTATACCTCCTGCTTGACGGATAACGTCGAGTCCTGGTCTTAAATATAAATGGTAGGTATTTCCTAAAATAATTTCTGCATTAATGCGCTCTTCGAGTTCTTTTCTTGGAACTGCTTTAACCGTAGCGGCAGTACCCACGGGCATGAAAATCGGCGTATGTATGTCACCGTGGTCGGTTTTGATCACTCCTGCCCTTGCCTGCGATTTATCGTCGGTTTTTTCTAAATTAAATTCAAACGGCATGCTTTAGTTTTGAGCCATCAAGGTGATGGAAAATAAACGAGGGAAAATGGCACTCATAGAGCCTGAATAATAACTATCGGGCACACGCACCAGGCCATTGGTAAATCCATTCGACATTTTCAATTCGATTGATAGATCTACATAGTCGAGTCGAAACTCTACTCCTGCACCAAATTCATAATAATAGGTATTGGCTTTTAGGGCCACTAGGGGCTTGCTATCGCCTATTACCAAACCTTCATTACTTTGGAAATCGTGCGACCACCGCACACCACCCAAAACAAAAAATCCGGTATTGTTAGGCATGTCTGATCGGTATTTTAAGGTGAGCGGCAAATCTAAGGATATGGTTTCTATCGTTAGGGTTTCAACAGGCTTATTGGCCCAGTTGAAATCGATATTTCTGTTGTGTAATTGAAGCATGGTTGCCAGTTTCCATTCCCAGTTTTTACGCATTCTCATGGCCACCGTTCCTCCAAATCCACCCCCAATCTGCGATTGCGGACTTATGGAGCGTAAAGAATCGTTTCGCATCCAAAAAGCAGGGTGCAATTGCATTTTCATCATGGCTTGTGTGCCGCTAAATGCGATACCCCAAAAAAAACGCTTTCGAAGGATCCGATTCGGATCTTTCGGAACCGCATTCGAATTTTGGATCCAACAGAACAGTAACGCTATGGCTATTATTTTACGCAATGGTATAAAGTTGCAATTCCAAAAGTAAGTCCTTTGTATGTCACACGCGAATATCCACAAGATTTTGCAACATTTACAAAATCTTCTCCCTCTGGAAAAGCGGCCACGCTTTCAGGCAGATAGGTATAGGCGGTAGCGTCTTTGCTAATTAGTCTACCCAAAGGCGGTAAAATATATTTAAAATAGAACCAGTAAATGGCGCTAAACACGGGATTACGGGGCTTTGAGAATTCTAGGACTACCAAGCTACCCCCTGGTTTCAATACCCGGCCCATTTCAGTCATCCCTTTTTTAAGATTTTCAAAATTCCTAACGCCGAAACTAACTGTGATGGCTTCGAAAGAGGCATCTTCAAAAGGCAGATTTTCAGAGTCTGCTTGTTGTAAGGTTATGCGTTTATCCAATCCTAATTTTTCCAACTTGATATCTCCTTTGGCAAGCATGCCTTTAGAAATATCAATTCCAATGATTTCAGAACCTTCAATTTTCGCCATTTCAATTGCCAAATCGGCAGTACCTGTTGCAACATCTAAAATGCGTTTAGCCCCTGATTTGGCTATAATACGACGCACTTTTTTACGCCATTGAACATCGATTCCAAGGGATAAAACACGATTCAAAAAATCATAACGTCCGGAAATATTATCAAACATCTCCTCGACTTGTTGTTTCTTTGAAGTGTCGGAACTGGGATTGGGTTTTACTATAGTGCTCAAAATGAGTTGCAAATATACACCATAAGTTTCGGCACACCTACAAGCAGCACACACCATGCAAATCAAAGATCCAAAATATTTAGGCAGTTGGGAAAAATCAATCGAAATGCCCCACAAAACCCTTCCAGAATTCGCCTTTATTGGCCGCAGTAATGTTGGGAAATCTTCGCTCATTAATTGCTTGGTAGAACGCAAGGAATTAGCACGTACCAGTTCCAAACCGGGCAAAACACAAACCTTGAATTTATATAACATCGATGGTTGGATGCAAATCTGTGACTTGCCAGGATATGGGTATGCCAAAGTATCCAAAACCATGCGCAGTAAATTCAGCAATATGATTCGCTATTACCTAAAAAATCGCGAAAACTTGTATGCATTATTTATTCTAGTAGACTTAAGGATTCCCCCTCAACCCATGGATATCGAATTCATCAATGATTGTGGAAATGATGAAATTCCCCTTGTTTTAGTGGGTACAAAAAGCGACAAATTGAAAGCTCCAGAATTGGAACTGAGCATTCAGAATATCAAAAATGCACTTTTAGAACATTGGGAGGAATTGCCTCCCTTCATCATCAGTTCCTCAGAAACCAAACTAGGCAGAGACGAAATTTGGGAAGTGATTACTCAAGCCACCTTGCCAAATTCATAATACCGCGGTTCTCATTTTTCGCGGTTTGAAGCGCGAGTTTAATAAATGATAATTTCATGCAAATAGCCCTGAAAACGTGGGCTATTTGTATATTATTTTGCAGCCCAGCAAAAATTAAATGAACGTTCAATAAGATCGTTCATTGGGGTAACCCTGTGTTGTAAGGAATGGGTTCCCACAAAGGCTTCTATCCGCTTAGCGATGCCTTCGGAAGTATTCAAATTACGCTGTTTATACGCTTGAACCGCACACAACCATTCCATGCTCAGTACATATTGGGTATTCTCAATTACGCGCAAGAGTTTTGTGGCCGCATTTGCTCCCATGGAAACATGATCCTCTTGGCCATTGCTCGACATGATACTATCAACAGAAGCGGGCGTGCACAATTGCTTATTTTGACTCACCAAGGAAGCTGCTGCATATTGAGTAATCATATAACCCGAATCGGTTCCTGGAATTTCTGCTAAATACGGACTTAATTCGCGCTGACCGCTCACCAATAAATATAAGCGACGCTCTGAAATATTCGCAAATTCTGCCAGTGCCATTGCGGCATAATCTAAGGTGAGTGCCAAAGGCTGACCGTGAAAATTCCCCCCGCTTAAAACCGCATTTTCGGCTTCAAAAACATTGGGATTGTCTGTAACGGCGTTTAACTCGGTTTCCCAAACAGAAAAACAATGTTCTAAAGCATCATAACTAGCGCCATGTACTTGGGGAATACAGCGAAAACTGTAGGGATCTTGAACTTGTTTCTTTTCTTGATTTGCAATTTCGGAACCTTCCAAAACTTGTCGAATTTCTGCCGCTGCTCGAATTTGACCGTTATGTGGTCGAACTTGATGAATAGCAGGATGGAAGGGGTCCATTCGGCAATCAAACGCATCGATGCTCAACCCAGCAATCCAAGGCAATTGGGCCTCGATTTTCTCGATTTCTTTGTAGGCAATTAAGGCGTGAGCCAACATAAATTGGGTTCCATTAATTAAGGCCAACGCTTCTTTGGGATCCAAAACTAATGCTTCTAATCCGCGTTTACGAAGCCAATCTTGGGCATCCATGATGCAGCCATCTACCCTCACTTTCCCTTTACCTATAAGCGGCAAACTCATTTGAGAAAGGGGCGCCAAATCGCCAGAAGCACCTAAAGAACCTTTTTCATTAACACATGGAATTACGCCCTCATTATACATTAAAGCCAAGCGTTCAAAAACCCGTGGTCGTATGCCCGAATACCCTTTACTCATATTCAATAATTTGAGCCACATCATAACCCGAACAATTTCATCGGAGAGTAAAGGTCCGACTCCTGCTGCATGTGTAATGAGGAGATTTTCCTGCAATTCATTCAACTCCTCCGGAGAAATCTCTACGTTTTGTAGCGAGCCAAATCCGGTATTAACCCCGTAAACAGGAGCTTTTGCATTGCGCAAATACGTTTGTAAAAAATCCACGCTTTTTTGCATGTGGGCACGGAGTGAGTCGGTAAGTTGAACCGGCTCTGACATGGCGCTCCAAACTTCATGTATAAAATAGTAATCACGCATTATTGAAATGATTTAAAAGGTCTTTTTGAGAAATTTCTTCTTGAGTTCCATCGCGTAAATCTTTGATCGAAACGGTTTGTTTTTCCAATTCGGAATCGCCTAGAATACATGCATATCGCTTGCTTTTGGCATTGGCATATTCCAGTTGTTTTTTGAGTTTTACGGCACCGGGATATACTTCTACCGAATGGGCCGTTTTTCGAATCGCTCGTGCCAATTCAATCGCTATTTTTTCCGCTTCTGGAAGCATTGGACAAATAAGAATGCCCTGTTCTTGGGTTTTATTCTCATTGATTTGAAAGGCTTCCAAGGTATCGTAAATGCGATCTAATCCAAAAGAAACGCCCACTCCAGAAACGTCTTTTAGACCAAAAATTCCAGTCAAATTATCGTAACGACCTCCGCCACCGATGCTTCCTATTCTAAAATCTTTGGGAAGTCTTTCATCTACGGGAACTACTTCAAAAACACAACCCGTATAATAGGACAATCCTCGAGCTAATCGCAAATCCAATTGTGCCTCAGGAACATCGCCAAGCAAGCTCCACAAGGTGGTTAATGCCGTGATTCCTTCTTGTAAATGTTCGTTTTGAATTTCGGGAATCTGACTGAGCGCTCCAATAATGCGTTCAAAGCTGCCTAAATTCGCCGCCTCACACCATAAACTCCAAGCACCTTGTAAATGACTCAAATTGCGTTGTTCTAATTCGGTTGCAACGCCCTCCTGTCCTATTTTATCGAATTTATCGATGGCCTGCATGAATGAATTCCAAGCCTCGTTACTGCCAGAAAGTGGCAAAAACGCATCCAATAGTTTTCGGTGATTCAGTTTGATTTCTACCTTTAAATCTAAGGCTGCAAATACCTCGGCATACATTTCTATCAGTTCTACTTCCGAAATGAGATGATTGGCTCCAACGATATCTACATCGCATTGCCAAAATTCGCGATAACGCCCTTTTTGGGGTCTATCTGCTCTCCAAACGGGTTGCATTTGAAATCGTTTAAACGGAAATTGCACGTTGCTGCGATTCATTACTACAAACCGAGCGAGCGGAACCGTTAAATCGTAGCGCAGTCCGCGCTGGGCAATTTGCGGAGTAAGTTGCGCATAATTTTTACGCTCTAAAATCTGGGGATCTACCTTAGAAAGATATTCTCCAGAATTGAGTACTTTAAATAATAACTGATCTCCTTCGTCACCATATTTTCCTTGCAGGGTAGTTAGGTTTTCTAAAGCAGGTGTTTCAATTCCTACAAAACCGTGTGATTTGAAAACGCGTTCCATAACATTCATGATGGCTTTGCGTTTTTGATACACTTCGGGACCAAAATCGCGGGTTCCCGATGGCAAAGTTGGTTTTTGCATGCGCAAATATACACAAAGCCCCACAGAGCATGACGCTGTGGGGCTTCCTATTAAATCGGTTCTGGGTTAATTATTTAATTACTCTTTAACTTCCACTGTAGAAATGACCTTCTTTAACTGTTCTTCTAACTCATCTTCGGCACCGGGAGTATACCCTTGATGCGAATAGACAATATTACCCTTACCATCTACTATGAAGGTCATCGGTGGGTTATTCACATTCATCGCTCGCGCGAGATCTTGATTTTCATCTAATATAATTTCATATTGCCAGCCTTCGCCAAGTACTTTAGGTTTTACTTTTTTTACGTTGCGAGAATCGTCAATGCTCACTGCCACCATTTTCATATTATACTTCTCCTGCCAGTCTTCGTAGTAGCCATCAATGGCTTGCAATTCTTTAATACACGGACCACACCAAGTAGCCCAAAAGCTGATCACGGTGATTTTTCCTGGCTCGATTACCGAAGAAAAATCGATATTTTCACCATTAATATTTTTAACGTTTACCGAAGGCACTGTTTGCGCTTGGAGGTTCATTCCTGCAAAAGCCAAAAGAACAAATAGGTAGTTTTTCAGTCTCATCTTACAAATGTAGTTAGTTTGGTTAGTTAAAGGCAATTTTCATGCCATATTCAATTCAATAGGGAGCGGAATTTTTCCATTAACTTCGATTTTCACTCCTTTTACACCTGCAGATAAGGCACAAGTTATATCGCGTTCTTTATCCCCAAAAAAAACACTTTGAGAGGCTACTAACTCATACTGATGTAGGGCTTTTTCGACCATCAAACTGCCGGGTTTGCGACACAAACATTTACCGGAGTAACTTTCATGGTGCGGACAATAATAAAACGCATGGATACGAAAACCGGCTTCGATACACTTTCCTTGCAGATACTGGTGCATGGCTTCAACTTCGCTTGCATCGTAAAGGCCTTTGGCAATCCCTCCTTGATTGGTAATTACGACCAAGATATACCCCAGGTCATACCAAATTTTAGCTCTTTCAAGAAATTGAGGAAGTATATGAAAATCAGCTACAGATTGGGTGTAATCGCCAGGATCGTGATTGATTACCCCATCGCGGTCTAAAAAAACAGCTTTCACACCCCAAATGTACCCAAAATATGCCGAAAAGATTCCTTATTTTTGTAATTCTACATCATGAGTTCCACTCCTTATTTGGTCATTATACCTACTTACAACGAAATTGAAAACATCGAACGGATGGTTCATACCGTGATGGCGCTTCCCAAGGAAATCGACTTATTGATTGTAGACGACGGTTCTCCAGATGGTACAGGCGCGCAGGTAAAGTCCATGCAAACCCAATATTCCGATCGTTTATTTTTAATGGAACGCACCGAGAAAAACGGATTAGGAACGGCCTATATTGCTGGTTTTCATTGGGCGTTAGATCGCCATTATGCGTTCATTTGCGAGATGGATTGCGATTTTTCACATCCTGTTGACCAATTGCCCAAATTGATTGAAAAATGCGAAGGTGATGCGGATGTTTGCGTTGGTTCTCGTTATGTAGGTGGTGTGGTAAACGTGGTAAACTGGCCAATGGGCAGGGTTCTCATGAGTTATTACGCGTCTAAATATGTACAAGTTGTAACCGGGCTGAATATAGCGGATACAACAGCAGGATTTGTGTGTTACCGCAGAAAGGTATTGGAAACGATTGGAATCGATGACATTAAATTCCGTGGTTATGCATTTCAAATAGAAATGAAATTTCGTTCTAAACGCAAAGGATTTACCATTGCCGAGCACCCTATTATTTTCACAGATCGAACTGCAGGCACTTCCAAAATGAGCACAAAAATCTTCAGAGAAGCCCTTTTTGGAGTTCTCGAGTTAAAGTTGAAAAGTATATTTGGTAAACTTTAGTAAAAACTTTTTACTAACTTGTAACCTGATTATTCTATCGATTATGAAAAAACATATTTTACTGTTCGCAGTGGCGGGTGTAATCTTTGCCTCCTGCTCAACCACGATTGAACGTAATGCAAACGCTTTTGGTGGCGGTTGGAAAATGACTGAAACCGCAGATAAAAACTTGACGCAACCAGTCAATAACTCTGTTGAAAAAACAAAAACTTTCGTCACGAACGATTTCACACCTACAAAATCAGAACGTACACCCAAAAATGCGATTTCGGATCGGGATATTCACTCAATTCACCATATTGCAAATATTGCTTCAACCGAGAATTTAAAACTACAAATGGGTACAATACCCGAAATCAAGGATTACAATTTTATCCAAAAAAATGCCCTAAACAAAGTCCATAAAGCCATTGAAAATCAGAATGCCCGTAATAAAATACATGCAAAAGCGACCTCAATACTTTCTGGACTTTCAGATAAGAATCAAGTTTCATCATTATCTAAACCCTTAACTAAAAACACGTTCAAATCGTATTTCGATGAAATGAACCAAGGTTTAGACTCGAATGAAAAACTCATTGCCATATTGTTGGGTCTTTTATTTCTCGTTGGTGTAGCAGGTTTACATCGATTTTATCTTGGAGCCTTAACCCACAACACGAATCATTATATAATTGGGGTTATTCAATTAATTACGTTTGGAGGTTGTGGTATTTGGGCAATCATTGACATTATTCGCATTATCGCGGGTGATCTGGGCAGTGAGCCTCGAGTGAATTTAAATAAGGAATTATAGTTTAATGCACGTTAAGCCTGCGTTTTATAACTTACGCACTGCAACGAGAACCCTCTACAGGGTTCTCGTTATCTTTATACCGTTTATATTTTGGGGCTTACCAGCCGATTACTTTGATTCTGGTTCTAGCATGTGTATCTCCAAACTCATTACGGATTTGGAATGCCCCGGTTGCGGCATCACCAGAGCAGCGCAACATGCCTGGCATTTCGACTTTTATACGGCATGGAAATTCAATAAAACGATTGTGGTAGTCGGTCCTTTATTCCTTTGGCTATATATCTCAGAATTACGACTTTCCTACCGCTATTTTTTTAATCAGCACCAAACCAATTCCCAAAACCCTAAAATCGACAACTAATTATAGAATCGTTTTTTTGAGGTTACATGATTCCTTTTCGTTTGAAAAAACACCTGTAAAAGTCCATTTTACATAAGGTTAATTTAACACTTAAATTTATTCTTAACCTTGCGTTTTCATTATAAAATCCTACCTTCGCACCTCACAAAAATGGATTCAGAACCCCGAAGTTGTAGCTCCTATGATGCGCGTTTACCACAAACGACAGAATCGTGTACTCAAAGTACAGAGCTTGTCTCAATTAGAGACAACAGAGGGATTGGTGTGGATTGATCTTCAGAATCCAAGTCCAAGCGAAATTGCCGACGTCGAAGCACACTTCGAATTCAAATTTCAATCCCGACAAGAACAAATTGAAATTGAAAGTTCCTCTCGATATTTCGAAACTGACGATGAAATCATCGCCAACAGCAACTTTTTACAGTTCAATAGTGAGCACAATCAATTTATTTCCAACGCCGTTTCTTTTATCCTTCAGGATGATATTTTATTTACCTACCGCGATGCGGATTTAACTGCATTTTCCGATTGTGTAAAGAAAATTAAAGGAACCGGTCGCTTTTTTCACAGTGGCAAACAAATCATGGCCACCCTTTTAGAAGTTGGGGTCGATAATGACGCGGATTTATTAGAAACGCTATCTCGCCAAGTAGCAGAACTTTCAAAAGTCGTTTCTTTCGGTGGAAATCCAGACGAACAGCTCATCCTGAAAATATCACGTACGCAAGAAATGACGATGGAAATTCGCCAAAATGCGGTAGACAAGCAGCGGGTTTTATCGGCGATTATTAAAAGCAGAGAATTTGAGGGCGAAGATTATGAACGATTGCGAATCGTAATTAAGGACATCAACTCCCTAATTGATCATGCCAATTTCACTTTCCAACGTTTGGAATATTTACAAAACACCTTTTTGGGTTTGGTAAATATTGAACAAAATAAAATCATCAAAATTTTCACGGTAGCCAGCGTGATATTCATGCCTCCTACCCTCATCGCCAGTGTTTACGGTATGAATTTTGAATTTATTGCTGCCTTCAAATGGAAATATGGGTTCATCTATGCGGTAGCTTTGATGGTACTTTCATCAATAGGAACCTTATATTTTTTCCGTCGGAAAAAATGGTTGTAAACACTTTTAATTTGTACTTGTTACTTAAATTATGAAACCGAGTAGTTGGATCATTGTGGCTTTGGGTATTTTGGTTTCTTCCAATGCCCCAAATAACCGGATGGAAACCATACGCAACACCTACCGTAAGGCATTAACACAACCCAAATCGATACATGAATTAAAATCGCTTACCAAACATAAAAAGGATGCGATCTCAACTGCGTTTTTTGCAATGGCTTTGGCCTTAGACGCACGCGAGTCGAGTTGGGTCCCGAATAAAATCAGTTTGGCCAAGGAGGCATATACCTATTTAAACAAGGCCGTTTCGCTAGATCCTAACAATTTCGAAATTCGCTATTTACGCTTTAGCTTTTCTTGTGAAGTGCCCAGCATGCTCAATTTAAGTGAACATATACATGTGGATAAAGCGTATATCCTCAAGCACGCTCGCAAAGGCGAGGCGCTTGAGGATATTATGAAAAAGTATTTTCTAAAATCAAGCTGCTTAAACCCATCTGAAAAGGAACAGCTTCTAAAACGTTTATAATTTATTCTGTGGCGCTTATTGCGGCTATTCCTGGGAGCTCTTTTCCCTCGAAATATTCTAAAAGTGCACCACCACCGGTGCTGATATAACTCACCGCGTTTTCGAATCCAAATTTATATACGGCTGCCGCACTATCTCCGCCGCCAATTAAACTGAAGGCTCCTGATTTTGTTGCATCGGCTACCGCTTGTGCAATAGACTTGGTACCATTCTCGAATGCAGGCATTTCAAATACACCCATAGGACCGTTCCATAAAATGGTTTTGCTGTTCAACAAAACCTCGCTAAAACGGGCAACAGCAGAAGTACCGATATCTAAGCCCATCCAATTATCGGCGATTTCGCCACTTGGAACGTTCTGGGTATTGGCATCCGCTTTAAAGGCATCAGCCATAACGGAATCTTGAGGAAGGTGAATTTGCACGCCTTTTTCTTCTGCCCTGCGCATTATATCTATACACGTATCAACTCGGTCTAGTTCACATAAGGAACCACCAATTTGACCGCCCTTTGCTTTGAAAAACGTGTATGCCATTCCCCCTCCGATTATGATATGATCTGCAATGTTTAATAAATTTTCAACGATTAAAATTTTATCAGAAACCTTGGCCCCACCAACGATTGCGGTAAATGGACGTTCTGGTGCTTTCATGACTTTCTCTGCATTAGCTACTTCAGATGCCATGAGCATACCAAAGGCTTTTTTACCTTTAAAAAACTGGGCAATTACTGCTGTAGAAGCATGCGCACGGTGGGCAGTACCAAACGCATCGTTCACATAAAACGTACCTAATTTTGCCAGTTTAGAGGCAAAA
>CBFHGY010000066.1:0-11926 GCA_965655465.1 Bacteroidia bacterium
ACGGGGTGGAATTGGGTATCCTGCAAAATTGCGTTATACTCAGTACCGTCCAAATTCAATTTAACTTTGTACGCATTTGGTGTGTATACCAAATTCTTGAAATCAGCTTGATAAATCGCAAAATGAATGGCTTCATTACCGTCGCTATACATAACACAAGGTACCATACCCTTGTGGCGCAATTCTTTCGCCGTGCGAGTTCCTACTTCACCGCGTAATTCCCCTTTTAATAAGATGGTTTTCATAATATAATACGTTTAAAATTATTTAATTTGTTTGAGATCCAAGGAAGTTTGCGAATTGAAAACTTGCTTGAACAAAGAACTGATACTGCCGTTCTCATGTACATTTCGGATTGCCCTTGCAAATAAGGGAGCTACCGAAAGTACTTTAATTTTATCAATATGCCTTTTTAAAGGAATCGTATCCGCAACAACCAATTCTGTGAGTACAGACGCTTCGATATTTTCATAGGCTTTGCCACTCAAAACAGGATGGCAACAAAGTGCTCTCACAGTTTTTGCCCCTTTTTCTGTAAGCATTGCTGCTGCTTTACATAAAGTACCGCCAGTGTCTATAATATCATCAATTAAAACCACATCTTTACCTTCTACATCACCAATAACGGTCATATTGGCAATTTCGTTAGCTCGTTTCCGTTCTTTGTCGCAAATTACCATAGGCAAATTTAACAATTTGGCCACCTCACGAATACGGTTTGAAGCACCCACATCAGGAGCTGCAATAACCAAATTATCTTGGTTTAAAGTCTTGATATACGGTACAAAAATGATGGAACTTTCTAAATGATCCACAGGCATATTAAAAAAGCCTTGAATTTGAGGTGCGTGCAATTCCATCGTCATAACACGATGTGCGCCTGCTGTACTCAATAAATCTGCGACCAATTTGGAGGCTATCGAAACTCTCGGCTTGTCTTTACGATCTTGACGGGCAAAACCATAATAGGGAACTACTGCTGTAATGTAATTGGCACTTGCGCGCTTAGCTGCATCAATCGCCATAAGTAATTCCATCAGGTTATCGCTATTGGGATAGGTAGATTGAACGATGAATACATCGCAACCACGAACCGATTCCATAAAGTTAGGCTGAAATTCACCATCGCTGAAACGGCTAACCGCTAATTCACCAGGAATAGTTCCGTAAAATTCACAAATGGCGTTGGTAAGTTCGAGTGACGCGGAGCCACCAAAGATTTTGACTGGGTGTATAAGTGAAGTCATAAATAGGATTTTACTTTCTCATGGGACTGTTCCCAGATATCATCAAATCATTTAGTTGTCCGACTAGGGCTCGAACCTAGACTCTTCTGGACCAAAACCAGACGTGTTGCCAGTTACACCATCGGACAATTTTCGGAGTGCAAAAATACAATAGAAATCCACTTTTGCAAAGACTCGGCTGTTTTTTTTTCAATAATGGAATTATTTCTAGGCAAATACATGGAATTAGCTCAATAAACTCAACAAAACGTGCTCATTATTAAATTACCTGTAAAATTTGTGTTTCACATTTTATCGAACTGCGTAATTGTACAATATAATTTCCAGGCTTCAGGCCTTTTACATCCAATTCATATCGGTATTCACCTGGTGAATGTCCTTTATCAAAATATACAGATAACAACCTTCCCAAAGGATCATAAAGGCTCAATTTAAGAGACCCACCTCCATCGGTTCTGTATTCCACCTCCGTTTTATCGCGAGCAGGATTGGGGTATATGCGTCCCAAAGAAATTTGAGTCATATAGTCTGTAAATGTTTCAATTTTGCTTAAATTATTCCTAAAAATCGGCAAAGTATTGAAATCTTGACCTAATATACCTTTCACATCATTAGCAGAAAGCTCAAACCAATCTTGTAGAATGCTTCCATATACTTGGCGGAAATCGAACTGCATGGGCACATTATCATTTACCGTTGTTGCACTAGGAATAGTTGGATTATTTCCAATAATTCCAGGCTGAACCGCATCTCCAAAAACCATCAAGGGCGCAGCAGCACCATGATCCGTTCCCGTACTGCCGTTACTTTGAATGCGCCTGCCAAACTCACTAAATGTCATTCCAACAACTCGATCGCTGATTCCAAGCAACTCTAAGTCATCTTGAAATGCCTCCATGGCAATGCTTAATTGCGACAATAAATTACCATGGGAACCTTCTTGGGTATCTGAAGAATCTACTTGGGCACTGTGGGTATCAAACCCTCCAATAGACACCATATATACCGGTGTTTGAAGTCCACCGTGAATGAGTCGCGCCACAATTTTCAACTGTTCTCCCAAATTTCCCCCTCGTACACCGGTAGGATATTTGGTCGATTTGTTGGTTCCTTTAGAAGCAGCCTCTTTGATAACATCTGCATATTCGTTGGTTTGTTGCGCAAGTAAACGAATGTAGGCCAATTCATCGCCAGCAGGTGTTGCAGGAACAGTGCCTGTTGCATTATCCAATAAATCGTAAAAACTGCTTGGGTTTGTTACTGCCATACCCATGTTTACTTTGGGACCCATAAAAGCCAAGGACACCAAAGGTCCTATTTGAAGGGCCAAGGGATCTTTCATGTTTGCATTGGGATAATCTTGAGGGAAATTCGGGAATTGAGTATCCAAATAACGCCCCATCCATCCTGTGGTTAACACTTGGTTGCTATTTGAAGCCGTCATCCAAATATCCGTGGACCTAAAATGCGAAAAGTCCGGCTGGGGATACCCAACCGACTGAACAATACTCATTTTATCTTTTTCGAAAAGACGTTGTGCCCCCCCCATTTTGGGGTGCAAACCAGTTTTACTCGAATTTTTAAGTTTCAATACTGAAGATTCCGCCAGCAATACGTTAGATCTCGCTTTGCTCAAATTGCTGTATTGATCAACCGGAACTACCATATTCAAGCCATCGTTTCCGCCGTTTAATTGAATAATTACCAGTACTCTACCCTTCGCAGATCTTTTGTCCAATGCACTTAAAAAGCCATTGTTTTGCACCGATCTCAATTGCATCCCATTCAAGCTTACAGGCAAAGAAATTCCTGCCACAGCTGCTTTGATAAATGATCTTCTTTTCATGATGCACGTGTATTATGATAATTGATATTCAGAAAGATTCATGATGCGTTTATATAAATATTGCAATTTTTGGGTAACCGTTTCCAAAGCTGTTGTATGGTTTGGATACGTGGGATTTACCGCTGCGTCATATTCTTCGGTCCAATTATAATCGGGAATACCACCGGGTAAAAGAATTTCTTTCAAATCCACAATTTGCTGTAGCCCTAAAGCCATAGGCAGCAAAAAATGGCATGCCTCATTTATTAATTTATCCGCATTATTAGGTTCAGAAAATCCTTGTGTGATTTTCCAAACATCCACCTTCATGGTATAACTCGCATCAAATTTATGCCCAATCCAAAGTAAATAATCTTGCAATTCGTTGCGTTTGGGTAAAGAATCGGAAGTAATCCAAGAGCGGTTATATAAGGGCAATTGGTACCACGCCTCCCATCCCGATACACTTGGTGGATCGCCCAAATCCATTTGATTAAGTGCAGTAAAACCCGCGAAAAAGCTATAATATTTATAGAGTAATTCTGGATTTGTTTGTGTTGGAGGTTCAATTTGAAACTGCCTTACAAAACTCACCGAATGGGTTAAAGGATCCTTTATAATGCAAGAACGATTCCAGATATCGAAGAAATGTTCGCTCATAAATAGGGATTTTAACACGGGTTTGATTTCATAATTATTATCTCTGAAAATCTTAGCTAAAGGAGCAATTACTTGATTTTCAGCATTATCATCTATTTTATAATACACAAAATACCGATACAAACGCCTGCAAATAAACTTAGATACTTCTTCCTTCTGAAAAATCATATTCAGCAATTCTTTCAATTCATCTGTTCCAGCGGTAATGCCCGTTTTCCCTTTTATCGTTTGGTTTCCATAAAAAGCAGAAAAGGTTTTATCGGTAGAATCGTGCCGTGCAGCCTGAAAAATGCTGCTTACAGGCGATGTTAATACATTGATGTTAAAGCCCGTTAATATACGTGCTGCAGCTTTTACGTCTTCCTCAGTATATTGACTGTCGGGGCCTTTTCCTAAAGTAAATAATTCTTGAAGTTCTCGAGCATAATTTTCATCAGGTGCATTTTTAGTATTTAAACGACCATTCAAATAATACAACATGGCAGGGTCCACAGTTATTTGTTGCGTAAAGGTTTTAAAATTCCCCATAGCATAATCCATAACTACCTTGTAATAATAGTAATATGCCGAAGTAAAAGGCACGGCTGCCAATTCTACTGCAAAGTGATTGTGCCAAAATAGCAACATCTTTTCGTATATCGTAGCCGTTTGATTGGCCGCAAGCGACCACATCCAAGCTTTCATGGAATTTACTCGTGCAAACTCAATATTAAAATTAACAGGTGCATTCACCCATGTTTGTCCATAGGCGACGTCCGCATCTGGATAAACTTTATCATAATTATTAATTGGCGGATCAATTGAAATTTTACTCGTATCTAAAAGTTTATCAACGCTTTGCTCTAAAGACAAACCCTTAAATGCATTTAAATCATTTAGCGATGGCCCGAACATGGCACGTCGCAATAAATGAAGTTTATCATCTACGTTCCATGTAGATGTATAAACATCTAAACCCGTATTGGTTCTGCGGGTTACTTTTAAACCTTCGGAAGGTGGTGTTTGGGAACGCTTAAAGCTAAAAAATTCGCGCCTATTCATACGTGTATTAAAATAAAATTTAATCTACACATTTTACGGCTAAAATGTTAATATATCTTAAAATGACCTCAAATTTTACACGGGTTTGACGGTTTACCGATTATTCAAGTCGGTAGATGACGATTTTAATTCCCCCTCAGGAAAGTGAGCTCTTCCAAAGTATCTGAAATAGCAGCCAAAAAGAAACCGTTTTCTTCCAGTGTTTCCACCATAGATTTGGTTTTGGAAACACCGCCCTCCGCAAATCTTTCATGAATTTCAACTGCAATTTGTTGCAAATCAGGTAATGCCGAAACTATTTGAGGCATTACCTCATATTCGGTTCCTTCGATATCCATTTTTATTGCCGTTATTTTTTTTGATGGAAGATCCAAAAGAATATCTTGAATATTCTTCACAGGTACCTCTACAGTATCGTTTGTATTTACATTCTTAAGTTGCGAAAGACTTCCCGATACATGGTTTTCATTTTTCGGAAGGAAGAATCTTACGACACCGGTTTCTAGCGCCACCCCGTAGTCATAAAAAGAATAATTTGTTGGGAGATTCTGTTCCTTTATCCATTGGATGGATTTAGGAGTTGGGTCAAACCCACAAACTTTACATCCCGTTTTTTCAATTAAATTTAAGTCAAAACTAACATCCATGCCAACCCCAAAGGAAAGTATCGTATCTTCTGCTCCAATGCGTGATAGGTCGAAATAAAAACCTCCATAATCGGTCCCCAACCATTGCAAATCATTGGCTTTGGCCTTAATTTTAAATTCTGGTCTTGGAAATAGGAGATGTCTTAATTTTCTAAGAGAAGTTCGCATTATTCAAAAGTAATGGCTAAAGTTCAAATTGTATTAAAATTGCAGTCAAAGTCCCAAAACTCATGAACCCGCCAATCCTATTTTCAAGAGTACCTAAAAACTTCCTATATTGCATTATATGTATAAGCACATTTTTGGGCTCATGCACTCATAAAAAAACCGCTGAAACTTCCCGTTTTGTTTATTTTCAAGTTAAAAATGGTGATTTCTACCTCGAAAACAAACCTGTATTCATAAAAGGATGCAACTATTGGTATGGGGGTTATATTACTCAAGCCGGTGAACCATTGGGATATAATCGCCTAAAATTAGAACTGGATTTTTTATATAAGCAAGGCATTAATAATGTTCGTGTTATGATAAGTTCAGAAGGCGATAGTTCGTATCCATTCAGAATTTATCCCAGCTTGAGACCCCGTTTGGAGCAATTCGACACTTCCCTATTTTATGGTTTTGATGTGTTGTTAACCGAGCTTCATAAACGCAAGATGACCGCCACTATGGTACTCGGTAACAATTGGGAATGGTCTGGTGGCTTTGGTCAATACCTAGAGTGGCATCACGAACAACATGGTAAGTCTGTTTTACCCAAAACAAATAGCTGGGATTGGGATAACTTTTGCCATTATTTAGCTCAATTTTACCGTTGCGATTTTTGCAAAACAAATCATCAAAACACGATCCATAAGATACTTACACGAAAAAATTCAATAGATAAAATCCCTTATACACAACACCCCGCTATTCTAGCCTGGGAATTGGCCAATGAACCCCGACCTATGTTGAGCCAGTATTGGCAACCTTATGTAAACTGGATTCAACAAACTTCCGCATTTATCCGTTCTATCGATTCCAACCATTTAATTACCATCGGTCAAGAAGGCAGCATTTCTTTATTTAATGACCCCCTCAAATTCGAAGAAATCCACAACATCAGCCATATCGACTATGCAACCATCCACATTTGGCCCAAAACATGGAATTGGTACGACGGGTCATCAGCCGCCTCAATTGCGGATACTACGCTAGACAAAACCATACACTACATTGAAGAACATGTAAAAATCTGCCAGAAAATTAATAAACCACTCGTAATTGAAGAATTTGGTTTACACAGAGATGGCAATAAGTTCAACCCTGAAAGTACCGTTCAAAATCGAAACGTATATTATGGCTTGATTTTGGATGAAATTAAGAATTACCGTGTTTCAGGCTTCAACTTTTGGGGAGCCATTGCCCTATCCGAAAATGTAAACAAAGACGGTTTTATGAAGGCAAATAGTCTATATAGTGCCGATCCACCACAAGAAGAGCAAGGACTTTATGGAGTTTATACCAGCGATTCCAGTACTTGGCAACTTATTCGGTCCTTTCGTCCAAAATAGATCTTAAGGTTTGAATTTCTTTTGAATCGCTAACCCAGTTCGAATCTATCAAAGCATTTTGATGGGTAACATTCCTTTTTGCTGTGGTGTGAATGCCTTCCAATCCCTTAATATTCTTGAAAATTATAGCATTTTCATGATTAATACCCGCTCCTGCCAGGATATTTATTCGCCCTTCGGCATGTTCAACCAATTCTTGAATACAACTCAATCCAAGCAACGCAGTTGAAGTTAAACCAGAAGTAAGAATCCTCTCAAAACCTAAATCAATAATAATTTCCAAAGCCGTAAATGGATTTCCCACAAAATCAAAAGCGCGGTGAAATGTTGCCGGTTTGCCCCAAAGATTCAACACTTCTTCACATAACACAAAATCTAAAGCTCCCCTTGCATCCAAAGCTCCAAAAACGATACCATCTACACCCGCCTGATGTGCAGATTCAATATCCCATTTTATTGTTTCAATTTCCCTCTTTGTATAGCAAAAATCCCCACCCCGTGGACGTATCATTGCGTAAACCGGCAGCCCAAAAGCCTTGGCCGCCTTCATTGCGCCCAAAGACGGCGTTACACCGCCCTCATGAATATTGGAAAACAATTCAATACGATCAGCGCCATTACCTGCGGCATTTGCTACAGACTGTATATTGTTACACGCTATTTCTAAAATCATTTTGATAACAGACTTGCGGGTTTTCTAATTTCATGGGAAATTTCACTATTCGAAACGGTGTAATCAAAACCCGGTTTTAAAGAATAAGCCCCGTATTCACCATTTTTATTTATGGCAATAAATCCTATTTGAATGTTTTCGGTTTTATTCGGTGTAATAGACAATAAACGCTGACACGCATATTTGCACGCTTCAGTTGGATGGAAACCCAAACGCATGTATTCCACAACCAAAAAACTGCCACTGCAGCGGATAACTTCTTCACCGTTTCCTGTAGCCGTGGCTGCGCCAATTTCATTATCTACGTATAAACCAGCACCGATAATTGGGGAGTCTCCTACACGACCTCTCAGTTTGAATGCCATCCCGCTCGTGGTACACGCACCGCTCAGGTTTCCTTCAGAATCTAATGCGATGATTCCAATGGTATCGTGGTTGTTTTCTCCTGATTCTAATATGCCTGGAACTGGAATTTCCTTTTGCTTATTCTGCTCAATATTAATTTGGGGAATATATTCGGACTTTTCTAACCAATTTGTATAGGCCTTTTGGGCGTGCGGGGAGAGCTTCGCAACTTCAATAGGAAATCCATGTTCAAGGGCGAACTTTTGCGCACCATCTCCAACGAGCAGAACGTGAGGGGATTTTTCCATTACCGCTCTGGCTACACTTATGGGATGTTTTATCCCTTCCAAAAATGCAACGCCGCCACATTGCCCAGCATGGTTCATGATACTGGCATCTAAAGTAACAAATCCATCTCGATCGGGATTGGCCCCGAGGCCCACACAACAATTTTCCCAATCGCTTTCCATTGAACGAGCTGCTGCCTCTACGGCATCTATTGCCATGCCTTTATTATTTAAAATTTCCCAAGCAATTGGATTGGCAATTTGTCCTTGATTGTGCCAAGTACTCAATACCAAAGGTCCTTTATTCTTCGGATTAAAATCCAAGGTTTTACCCATGGCGGAGAGAGGAAAAATACTGGCTCCTCCTAATAATCGCAATAATTCTCTTCGTTTCATTTTCGGTAATTCCAATTGTTTCGTTCAAAAATTTCGAAATGCGACTGTAATCGCTGCTCAAAACTGGTAAAATCACCTGTTGTGCCCCATAAAACCTCACTCAAGGCACAAATTCGAGGCAATAACATATACTCCACATGCGATTCGGTAGCCATATACTCCGTCCACATATTGGCTTGGGCTCCTAATATGAAGTGTCTTCGTTGTTCCGCTAATTGCTCAGGAATCGGTTGGTACGCATACACCTTTTCTAAAGATGTAAACCCCCCAATCGCCAAAGGTTCCAATCCACTGGTATCTTGATAATGATCGAAATAGCAATGGGAACCGGGTGTCATGACCACAAAGTGCGACATGTTCGCTGCCGCAATACCCCCTTCAGTACCGCGCCAACTCATTACCATTGCGTTCTTGGCTAAACCGCCCTCAAGTATCTCATCCCATCCAATAATGGATTTCCCATGAGAAGTAACAAAAGAATCGATTCTTTGAATAAAATAGGACTGGAGTTCGTGAGCATCCTTCAGTTGATATTCCTTCATATTAGATTGACAATGGCTGCAATTTTCCCAACGAGTTTTGGGCACTTCGTCGCCCCCAATGTGTATTACTTTTGAGGGAAACAAATTCATAACCTCTTCTAATACATCGAACAAAAATGCAAGCGTGCTGTCTTTGGTACAGAAAACATCCTCAAATACGCCCCAAGTGGTAGGAACTGCTTGTTTTATGCCGGTACAACTCAATTCAGGATAGGCGGCTAAAGCGGCTCGTGCGTGACCTGGCATTTCAATTTCTGGAATAATTTCGATATTTCTCAAGCGAGCATATTGTATCACATCGCGAATTTCATCTTGTGTGTAAAATCCTGAATGCTTCTTGCCATCACCTATGTATGGATCAAAATTCTTAGCTACCATCGTTTCACTGCGCTTTGAACCCACACCCGTAAGAAGCGGAAATTTCTTGATTTCAATGCGCCAACCTTGATCGTCGGTAAGATGCCAATGGAAACGATTTATTTTATACCGACTTAGGATATCGATGTACTTTTTAATAAATGTCACCGGGAAGAAATGTCTGCTCACGTCTAAATGCATGCCGCGCCAAGTGAATTTGGGCTCGTCATGGACTTCTAATTGCCTCGGTAGGAAATATCCCTTTTCATTATGATTGATTTCCAATAATTGGGATAGCGTTTGTATGGCGTTAAAAAAGCCAGAATAAGATGTTGCCGTAATAATAAGTCTACGGTTTTTTCGGATTATTGAATATTCCGGGTTCGAATCTAAATAATGCCATACCGTTCGTGTAAACTCAATATCAACTATATTTTTAGACGTCGATATATCCCTCTTATGCGGATTTAATAGACTTTGAAACAAAGCAATTTCCGTTTGACTTAAATTGGCGTTTGGGTTGTCAGGGTTCTCTCTGTTGATTTTTTCAAGACTGGTTTTAATTTGAAACCCATCAAAGTAGGTAAGTTCACCGCTGAAAACCACCGATCGCGGAGCTGGAATCACAGCATCAACAAAAGTAACCGAATTTTTTACTTCTTGACTTTGGGCAACCCCTGCTTGAATGAGTAAAATCAACCCCAAAAATCCTTTTTGCACAAAAGATGAAAATTTCACTTGCGCAAGAAACGAAACTTTTTTGATTTACTATTGTCCAATTGAAAATGCATCTAATAATCAAGTCTTTGGTTTAAGAGCACTTTTACTGAACGAAAAAAGGCGGTTTCCGAACGTTTACTGTCGGAAATCGTATAAATTCCGACAGTTTGTTGTCGGAAATCATACAAATTCCGACATTTTATTGTCGCAAATGATACAAATTTCGTATATTTGAGTTTGTTGTTTTATAAAAGCTAACCAATGAAATACATAGAAAGGGCCATAGAACCTATAATCAAGCACTATCTAAAGCCTAACAAAGCAGTCATTTTATTAGGAGCTCGAAGAGTAGGTAAAACAGAGTTAATTAAAAAGTTTATTTCAGAGTGTACTGAACCGTATCTATTTTTAAACGGAGACGATCTCCAAACTCATAATTTACTTGAGTCTAGAACCATAGTTAATTATTCCCGATTACTCGGCAACGTTCGATTATTGATTATTGATGAGGTTCAATCGATCCCTGAAATTGGAATAAAATTAAAGTTGATGTTAGATGGAATCCCTGATCTGAAGGTTTTAGCTACAGGCTCATCTGTATTTGAGTTGAACAACGGATTAGGTGAACCATTGGTTGGACGAAAAATGACCTTTCAGATTTTTCCTTTGGCGCAATTAGAATTTTCAAAGCAAGAAACCTATGTTGAAACCGTACAGAATTTTCATGAAAGGTTGGTTTTTGGATCATATCCGGAACTCGAGCATTTAACTTCTCGAAATGAAAAGATTGATTACTTACATGAACAAATAAATTCTTATTTGATAAAAGATATTTTAGAGTTTGAAGGTATTAGGAAAAGAGAAACGATTGTATCGTTATTGCAGAAAATTGCTTTTAGGGTCGGCTCCGAAATATCTATTGAGGGACTTGCAAATGAACTTCAGATTGGAAAAGGCACTGTAGATCGGTATTTAGACTTATTATCCAAAGTTTTGATTATTCATAAACTGACAGGATTTAGTCGAAATTTAGATAGCGAAATAACGAAGAAAAATAAATGGTATTTTTACGATAATGGAATCAGAAATGCATTAATAAATAATTTTAATACGTTGGAAAAGAGAGACGATCAAGGTAAGTTGTGGGAAAATTATTTAATTTCAGAAAGGCTAAAAAAACAAGAGTATTTGCGCTTACACACGTCAAACTATTTTTGGCGCACACATTCTAAACAGGAGATTGATTGGATTGAAGAAAAAGATGGTCTGATAACGGGTTTTGAATTCAAATGGAATTCCAAAAAAAATCCAAAGCCTCCGGCACAATGGTTAAAAGCATACCCAGATGCTCAATTCGAATGGATACATCCAAATAATTATTTGGAATTTATTGAATAAACGCTCAGGTACATTTCCTTCGAAACAACAAAAGTCGCCATTACTGACAACCATTCCCTGTTAGCAGCCAAGACTTCCAAATTTCAAACCTCATTTAAGGATTTGAGTGGCTGAAAGCGCTGTAGCTTTTTAATAGTACACCAAACAAATTGCCCTGAAAAAACACGGGCGATTATTTCGTTCAGACGTAAGTGATATATCGATCAAAAAAATATTTTTTTGACCTGTAAGAGGC
>CBFHGY010000067.1:0-11907 GCA_965655465.1 Bacteroidia bacterium
TGCCATTTTCACGGCATCATCTGCGTATTTTATTTCTACATAATATTCGCCAAAATAGGGTTTTCCACTCGCTGTTTGCAATGCATTTTTCGGTATGGAGAGCGCCCATTCATGATCTCCAATAAACACCTGATCAACTTGTGAATTACCCATAAATCGATGCACGCCTTCTGTAAAATTCGGCAAAAGGGAAGTTTGACTTTTGGAAGGTTCTAAGGCATAGGGTTTCAAGGTTTCGTATTCAGCAAAATCCAATTCTAACTCCGTATCCTCGAGCCAAACCACGGCTTCGTCTTCTTGCACATCGGGGAACAGGGATTTCAAATATGCGGTTTCTTTGGGATTCAAGCGCGGACGGCTCGATACCCACTTGAACGGCATATATACATTCCGATCCATGACCGCAGAATTCGGCCCTTTGCCTACTTTCACGGGCAAACTCCCTATACGTAGGGGCACCACCCATTCTCCCATCGCTTCCAGCGGAATCCCTTGCGCCCAATCACCGCCATCCACAATTCTGATACTGTGTAATTGTTTGCATTTTTTAATTCTCGGGGGAAGCTGATTCACATCCACCAAACTCAATTCCAAATGTTTCAAGCGGGGCATGTGAGTAGCTATTACATTCAAAAGGGCATCGGCAGCTTTGGAATCCATATCTCCAAGGACAGAAAGGGTGCGCAACTGTTTCCAATTTTTAAGAAAATCATAATTATCGGGAACCTCTTCAAATCGAAGTGAAACCTGTGGCAACAATCCCCAAGCATCGTTTAAAATAGTGGCATCTGTACGATTTTTAGGAATATATATGGAAACATAAGGAACCCATTCGAGATATTGCAAATCTTCATCGGAGATAATTCCCTGAAAATGGTGCAGCTCTAATTCCTGAATCATTCCCAACTTAGAGCATAAAAAAGCCGCTTTAGCAATGTCTACACTGCCATCAATTTTTACGATTTCCACATGTTGAAAATCGGGTAAATGCGATTCAAGGTATACTAATTCTTCGAAAGAGCTGAGCAGCAATTGCGTTTGGTATGCATTTTTGATTTTTTTAGGAACCAAAAAAGCGGATTGTCCCCATAGACTCGAACTGATTACAAGCCCCAGCAACAATAAGGCAAAACGACCTGCCTTTAGGAAATTTAACATGCAACGAATTAACGGAAAAACTTGGAGAACATGCCACCCATTTTCCCCAACATTCCTAAATCGATGCCTAAAAAGGACATAGCTCCTGCGCGATCGGGACTGTAGCCCCCTGCTTGGAATCGATGTTTTAAGCCATCTAAAATAAATCCCAAAACGTCTTTAGCCAATACTTTTTTACGGTCTGAATCCCAGTCTAAGCCATAATAGCTTTGAATAACTTCCGCCATGAGGGCTTCATAATGCGGAGAATCTTGTAAAGCCATGGCACCCTGTGTGGCTAAATTTTGAATATCATTCATTTTGCCCGTCATAACTAAGCCTTGCACGTATTTCGTTGCAGCACCGAGCGTTAAATCGATATGCACTTCGGATTGCCCTAAATCGAAGCCGTATTTTTCTCCATATAACTTATGGAAATCGGGCTTCATGTCGTTGATATATTCTTGTAATTTCATGCTTATTAACTCGTTAATTATGAAAGTTTAAAGGATCCTTTTTATTCCTTGTAGCTGATGGGTATGTAGGCCGTCTAATTTACGACGGATCCCCTTTTCATCGAAATCGTCGATACGAACTTGACCTGAGGCATGAATAATTTCCCCCGAATTCAAAATAACACCGACGTGGGTGATTTTTAACCCTTCGGCATTTTTGGATCCAAAAAAAGCCAAATCACCGGCTTTATGAGTACCAAAGGTTACTTGAGTACCTATGGTGAATTGGTCTTTGGCATCTCGCGGTATCAAATATCCCTTATATAGCAAGTACATTTGAGAGAAGCCGCTGCAATCGATACCATTAATCGATCGTCCTCCCCATAAATAGGGCGTTCCTAAGTATTGTTGTAACCAATCTAAATCCGTCATTTCAACCCGTGAAACTGTGATATCAGGTAATTTAGATCCCGGAGAAAGTTGAATGTGTGGAAATTCAGGATGCGCGATTGGCGTTGTGGAACTGTATACAGAACTGGAGACCGGAACGTGCAAATCGTGGTATGCATTGCTTATATAACCGAGATATCCATCGTGGGCGCATTCAATTTGGTGCCAAGAATAACCATACGCATTTTGAATAGTATCTATTAGAAAATAGGTTTCTCCATAAAGCAAGCTGGTAATACATTCAGAAGACTCGAGCGGTTCTTTACGCAATGGCATCTGCGCGATACCGCATGCAAATTGCTTTTTTATGGGCATACACAAAGATGCGAATTGCAGGTGTTAAATACAATTTAGTCGAGGTGCAAGCGCTCTTTACGATCGAGCAATAGTGCCTCGCTTTCTACGTGTTCGGGATCGGGAACACAGCAATCTACCGGACAAACGGCGGCACACTGGGGTTCCTCGTGAAAACCGGTACACTCCGTACACTTGTCTGGAACAATAAAATATTCTTCGTCGCTAATCGGTTTGAATAAGGATTGAGGGTCTACTTGTGTGCCGTTTTTTAAAGTAAAGGAATTGGTGACTCCGGTACCTTGGGCAATAGACCATTCTACACCCGCCTCATAAATTGCATTATTGGGACATTCGGGCTCGCATGCTCCGCAGTTAATACATTCTTCGGTAATGATAATGGCCATAATCTGGTGCAAAGTTAATATGCTTTTGTTATTTTCGCCCAATCTTTACATTATAATCGAATGGAAATAGCCATAGTAAGTGATATTCACGATAATACTCAGAATTTAAACGTCTTTTTAGACTATTGCGAAGCACATGATATCCATCAAATAATTTGTTGTGGCGATTTCTGTTCTCCTTTTATAATCAGTGCATTTGGAGAAAGCGGTATTGAAACACATTTAGTTTTTGGAAACAACGATGGGGATCGCAGCAATATTACCCGCTTGGCTTTGGAGTACAACAACCTTCATTTACACGGGGAATATATTGGGTCGGAGGAAAATTTATTGGTCATCGACGGGGTTCGCATAGGTGTGAGCCACTACCCCTTTTATGCCAAAACGATGGTAAAAACGGGTTGGTACGATGCTGTATTTTTTGGGCATTCCCATCTTTTTCACAAGCAAAAGTTCGGCAATGCACTTTTATTGAATCCGGGTGAATTGGCTGGAGTTTTCAATCCTGCAAGTTTTGCTGTTTACGACACGGAGTTTCGGGGGTGCGAGAAAGTAGATATTGGGGGTTTGATTTCCAATAATAAATGATACCATTAAATAGGTGCTGCGTGTAAGAATTAAAATCATTATTCTTAAAATGTATATGTGTAAAAACCCTGTTTGAGTACCTATTAAAAAAGAGTCCTTTTCATTGATTCGTCCCTTACCACAAATCATGAATCACATTTACGAGAAACTTGAGCTTGTTTAAGGCACCAATTAGCCGAACAAACCTTAGAAACCCCAAAAAGTCTACAAACGTCCCACCAAAGCCTGAAGTGCCGATGGGTGAGCGTGTGTACGTATATGCGTTAAAATAGTTTGCACATTAGGCTCAGGAGAACCCACATTATTTATCACCAAATTACTGCGATTTTTATGCGGCTCTATATAATTGACATATGCGGGCATTACATGATAATCCCATTGATGTAAACTGCGTTCACGAGGAATATTGCGTTCACGAATATCCCTTTCCAAGCGGCGCTCAAAACACAATTGCGTATCGCAGTCAATGAAGATCCGATAATTGAGCATAGAATCAATTGCGGGAAATTCCATAACAAACAATCCCTCAACCAAAATAATCGGTGCAGGATCAATGGTTTCCATGACCTCTGGAGCATCGTAGTGTTCAAATTGGTATTTACGGATTACAATCGACTTGTATTCGATTAATTTAAGGAGATCTTGAAAAAAGCGATCCGAATACAATGCCGTAGGCAAATCATAGTTGGCTTCACCGTGTTCATCAAAATGCTGCTCCTCAAGAGGTTTGTAGTAATCATCGAATCCTAAAATGCAGAGCTTGTCGCCAAACTCCTCTTTCAATCGATTCACATAAAAGGTTTTTCCTGCTCCGGATAAACCCGTCATTCCTATTACGAAAGGCTGTATGGTATGTGTCATTTACTCAAAAACTTCTTCTTCTAATAAATTTCCTTCTGAATCATACTTTTGCAGGAGCATGAGTTCGCATTTGTGATCGTAATATTTCCAATCTCCAACTTTCACACCTTTGTCATATGTACCTTCACGACGTTGGAAGCAGGATTTTTGACCGTATACCCAATACCCTTCTGCATAGCCCTCGAGGTACTGTCCTTGGGTTTCAATATCCCGAAAACGCAAATTTGTTTTGGCATCCTTTTCAATTTGATAAACTCCGTAAATCCCGTGTTTCAAACCGTTTTTGTATTGGGTTAGCTTTATGGTATCGCCAAACATGTTAAATTCTGCAAAGGTTCCATTTTCTTTACCTTCATCCCAAAATCCAACTTTGATGAGGGCGCAGCTTAACGCATCCCACGCTCTTTGTACACTGTCTAACTTACCATTTTTATAGTATTCTTCTATTGCAGCGCACCCTGTAGCATGATAGTAATAATGTGGGCCGTTTAAGGCACCTGAATCGTTAAATTTCTTAAAAAAACGCAGGGTTCCATTGTCGAAATACCCTAAATGCTCACCAACAGGAATGCCATTTTTGTATCGACTTTCGGTTTCCATATTGCCGTTTTCGAAGAAGGCTTCGCACAAACCATTGCGTTCACCTTGGGTATATCGGTTGATGTAATATTTTTTACCGCTGGCATAAAATCCTTGCACCAATCCATCAATTTGCGCATTATTGAATTCACCCATTACTTCAACTTTCCCATTTTCGTAATAATAATAAAAGGGACCGTGTTTAATTCCGTCTTTATAGGTTTCCCGCAAAAGAAAATCCCCATTTGGCTTGAGTTTTGCGAATTCTCCATGGAAAATACCATTTTTAAATTCAGCTCTTTTCGCCAATCTGGGCATTTTTTTCATATTTTCTTGGGGATAATAATATTCAGCCCTACCGGTAAAAGGGATGCCATTGAGATACGCAATGCTATCGTAACGTATTTCTAATTTTTCCCATCGCACTGCTTTTGTTTTGGTGGTTTGTGCCCTTAATGGGCTTCCCCCGAAAAAACACAAGAAGAGGGTGTAAATAAGGGCAAGACGCCGATCCAAGAATGCGGTTTTCATATATGTACCTAGATATAACTTCATTTTTGATTAGATATTCTATCCGATTTATTCGCCAAAAGGCTGTGCAAAGTTAGGGGTAAGCATTAGTTTTGTAAATATTGTGTTTTTAGAAACTGTAAATTCCTATTGTTTAGCGAAAAAGGGGGTGGAGGCCGTTTTCCCTTTCGACGAAGAAACCATTGTATGGAAAGTAATGGGAAAAATGTTTTGTTTAGGCAATATTATTGATTTTAAAGACCTGAATTTAAAGTGCGACCCAGAAGAATCGGTACAATTGCAGGAGCAATATCCGCAAATTACTCCGGGCTATCATATGAATAAAAAATTATGGATTACCGCTGAAATAGAAGGATTGCCTGCTAATTTATTATTTTCGCTCATCGATAGGAGTTATGAACTTGTGGTACGAAATTTGCCAAAGAAAATACAAAAAGAATTAGAGACTTTATAAACATGATACAAAAACCAATTTTTAGAACCCTGGGCACCTTTGGAATGAGTGTGCTGCTCACTGCGAGCGCTTGGGCTTTATCCGCAAACACCATGAATCTTTCAAGCTATAACACCGATACACTCCCCGAGGGGATGTATGCCAAAATGTCGACCAATAAAGGCGACATCATTTTAAAACTCCATTTTGATAAAACCCCATTAACCGTTTGTAATTTCGTTGGATTAGCAGAAGGCAAAATCCACAATAATGCGAAAGCAGATGGCGTGCCGTTTTACGATGGATTAAAGTTTCACCGAGTAATTTCTAACTTCATGATCCAAGGTGGCGATCCTGATGGTGTGGGTACAGGTGGTCCTGGATACCGTTTTGAAGATGAATTTAGTGCAGATTTGAAGCACTCTGGCCCAGGGGTACTATCTATGGCCAATTCAGGTCCTGGATCCAACGGTTCCCAGTTTTTCATCACGCATGTTGCCACTCCTTGGCTAGACGGAATGCACAGTATTTTTGGTGCGGTAGTTAGCGGTCAAGATGTAGTAAACACCATTCAACAAGGCGATAGTATCGTGAGCTTAACCATCATTCGCAAGGGTGCCGAAGCTGAAAAGTTTGAAGCCAATGGTGAAGCCATGAATAAATACAGAACACAAATGAAAGAAAAAGCAGCAAAAGCAGCCGCAGAGGCCGCACAAGAATTCGACAATTGGGTTATGAAAACCTACCCTGGCGCACAAAAAACTGCTTCTGGATTGTATTACGTGGTACAACAAGAGGGAACGGGTACTCAGGCAGTAGCTGGAAAAACAGTTGCCGTTCATTACGCCGGAAAATTAACCAATGGCAATGAATTTGATAACTCATACCGCCGTGGAGAACCCATTGAATTCAAATTAGGAATCGGTCAAGTAATTCCAGGATGGGATGAAGGAATTGGATTAATGAAAGTAGGTGCAAAATACACCCTCATCATACCTTCGGAGTTGGGATACGGTAAGCGTGGTGCGGGAGGGGTAATTCCTCCAAATGCTACTTTAGTATTTGAAACCGAATTGGTATCGGTAAAATAAGTCTTACCAAATAATTAGTACATTAATACAGAAATGCCGCAGATATGCGGCATTTTTTGTTAATTGCAAACATGGATGTTTTTGGGAGGAATCCGTTCAACAAATCAAAATCGATTTGCAATATTTGCAATTCACGACCTCCGTTTTGGCTTCCAAGAGGTCATACCTACCCCGTTCTGAATACCTTACAAATGGTAGGAGCTGGTTTTCGATGGGTAGATTGTCCATTCTGCTTTTCTTCAGATCGAGACCGCTTGGTATTTCACGCCTTGAATGCCATTTGTGAAGAGGCAGAGAGTTGGAAAGTGTTACATGTTGCGCCTGAAAAACCGATATGGAAACGATGGAAAAATTGGGGTATTGAAGTTACTGGAATAGATCTCAGAACCAAAGGTTATCGCTTCACCTACAGCAAGAAAGTCCTGCAAGCCGATTTAACGCAGTCCCCTTTTGATAATAATACATTTAACTTGTTGGTTGCTAATCACGTTTTGGAACATATTCCCGATGAGGAAAAGGCCCTTAAAGAAATTCACAGGGTATTAAAGCCGGGCGGATTGGCTATTTTACAAGTTCCTTTTTCTACAAACAGAACTTCCAAAAGAGTCAATCCCAAATATTTTGATGCCCGCGACCGCATTGCTTGGGTTGGTCAAGCCGACCATGTTCGCTTATATGGTATGAATCCTTGGAATAATTGGTTGCATCACGGATTTGAATTTGTGCCGTTTGAGGTGTCTCTAGATTTACGACAACGCCACAATATGAATCCCAAAGAACCTTTAATTCTTCTAAAAAAAATATAAACCTTCGATAGGGCGTTTTTCTTTTGGAATTCTTTTCTAGAAAACGAAAAGAATTCATCATTTATACTAAATTGCGTTTTTAAAATGCAGCTTAACTTCGCCTATATGAATAGACTATACCCAATTTTTATCCTTTTTGGCTTTTTTATCAACGGCATTAAAGCCCAAAACGTCGGAATTAATCAAACCGGTTTAGATCCCGATAATTCTGCCATGTTGGATGTAAGTGCTACCAATAAAGGAATTCTGGTCCCGAGAATGACCAAAACTCAGAAATTTCTGATTTCTAATCCCGCAAACGGATTATTGATCTACCAAACCGATGATACAGTGGGTTTTTGGTATTATGAGAAAACACAGTGGGTGCCTCTGATGCGCTCTATTACTTTTGGCAACGGACTTACGGGTGGAATGGTTCAGGGTAAAGGATTGGTCGATTTAAAGAAAACAGGTATCACTACCGGCAACTATGGCGATGCTAATAACTATCCTATCATAGGGGTTAATGAATATGGCCAAATAAACGTTATCGCCACACAGCGATTTATTGATAACGATACTAACAATGAAATCCAAGAATTAAGTTTAAAAAATGATACGGTTTTGTTATCCAAGAATGGAGGATTCATTCACCTAAAAGGATTTTGGAGCACCCTAGGAAATACTGGTTTGAATGCTACAAATAACTTTTTGGGAACCTCTAATAATGTTCCCTTGCGGTTTAGAGTAAATAATACGTGGTTCGGAGAACTAAATTCAGGTAATAACAATATATCGTTCGGTCAAAATGCGAATCGCAACTCAAGTGGAAACTCCAATATTGCCATCGGACGTGAAGCACTTAGAGCGAATTCTGGTGGGTACTATAATACTGCTGTTGGTTGGCAGGCTTTGTATGATAATAATTCGGGTAATTATAATACCGCATTAGGCGCTTCCGCACTGTATAATAATACAACCGGGGGATATAATGTTGGATTAGGTTATGAGCCCCTCAGAAATAATACTTCTGGTAGTTATAATATTGGTATCGGTTTTAGAAGTTTGTATAGCAACACTTCTGGTACTTATAATGTGGGTGTCGGCATGTATACATTATTGAATAATACTACGGGTTTGATGAATGCTGCAGTGGGTTATTATACCTTAGGTGCCAATGTATACGGACATTATAATGCGGGATTAGGGAACTACGCACTTTATGCCAATAATTTAGGTCGCGGTAATGCGTTTGTCGGATATGCCGCTGGATATTATAATACTTCCGGATATTACAACCAGGGAATCGGATATTATGCAGGTTATCTCAACAGAACCGGATATTATAACGTTGCGGTGGGGTATTTAAATGGACCCAACACCAATAATTTAGACAATACCATTGCCATCGGATCTTCGGTATCCACCACTGCCAACGATCAAGCCAGAATTGGTAATGCTTCTGTAAGCAGTATTGGAGGTCCGGTTGCCTGGACCAATACCAGCGATGCGCGATTCAAAACAGATATCCGCCAAGATGAAGTTGTGGGATTGGAATTTATATTGAAATTGCAACCCCTTACCTATCGCTTTGACGTACATAAAATGTATGAATTTGAAGGAAAATTAAGCGATACCTTTACATGGAAATCTCAATTTGATAAAGAATCCATTCGGTACAGTGGTTTTTTAGCTCAGGATGTTGAGAAAGCGGCCCAATCTGTAGGATATGATTTTTCAGGTGTAGACAAACCTAAGAAAGAGGGTGATTATTATGGTTTACGATACGCAGAATTTGTGGTCCCGTTGGTAAAAGCCGTGCAGGAACAACAAGTTCAAATTGAACAATTGAAAAAACAGGTGGAACTGTTGATGGATCTCAATAAAGCCCTTCTGAACGAAAAAACTTCCCCCGAAATTAAAAAATAAGCGATAGATATGTACTTCAAGCGGTGCTTAACTCTTATTTTACTTCTCCCAATTTTCAGTTGGGCTCAAACAGTGGTGCATAATGGGGGCTTTATTCGGGTTATAAATGGCGCACATATCATTGTAAATGGAGATTATCAGGTTAAAAACGGTGCTAAGTTCAAAACTAAAAATTTAGGATTTTTAAAGGTTGATGGAAATTGGATTAACGATGCTGGCAATCCATACTTCCAAGATAATGTAAGTAAAATTGATTTTTCAGCTGCGAATTTGGAAGTTCGCGGCAACGATATCACGAATTTCCCAAATTTAAATTTAAGTGGAAAGGGGGAATTGCATTTATTCAATTCAATGATTGTGGGGGGAACTCGGGCAAACGGTCCTATGGGACAGCTGCGTTTAAACGATGTAAGGCTACATTTAAACGGACGTACTTTAATCATTAACAACCCGTTGTCGAGCGCATTAAGCTATCAAAAAGGCGGCGGAATAATTTCTGAATCAAATTCTAGCTTGGGATATGGCATTGTGCAATGGGTGGTGCGCGAGGGCAATGGAGGTCCTATTTATCAAATTCCTTTACAAAATAATTCGGGAGAAGACATCCCTGTTCAGTTTATATTGAACAATATTGGAGCAAGTACAGCCGATTCCGGGCTTTTGAGTATTGCAACCTATCCTACTGCTGATTTACCGGTTCCCAACAACCGCCCCTTGCCTATAGGAGTTTTCAATACCGATAATGAATGTGATGGTGAAAATAGTCTGCGATTGGCAAACCGGTATTGGATTGTGGACGAATCGGGATACAGTACCCTACCCGATATAAGTTTAAACTTCATTTACAGTCAAAGCGATATTTCTGGAAGTAACGATCAAATTACGGAGAAATTTATGGGGGGAATTCAATGGAACGCTGCCAACAACCGGTGGAATTACCCACTTAGAGGCAGTATCGATGCCGTTTCGAATACCTTCATTTACCGAACCAAACAAAACTTTAAAGGTGTATGGACTTTAAGCGATACTACCCCGTATCCAAGAGCCCAATATACTGTTTTGGGAGATTGTCAGAAAGACAGCATTTTATTTGAAGATAAATCTATTGAAGGTGCAGATAAAATCATTCAAAGACAATGGTATTTTGGAGATGGCGGTGTAGGCAATGGAACCGGTTTGGTGCATTACTATTTAGGATCTGGTACATTCGACACGCGTTTAATTATTCGTTCTCAGTCGGGTTGTCAAGACACAGCCGATAAGCGAATATTCGTACAAACAGCCCCTACGGCTAATTTTACACTGATGGATACCTGTGAAAATGCATGGGTAAAAACGAAATCGAGCAGTTGGCCAGGGTCGGGATTCATAGAAAAGAGTTTATGGAATTTTGGTATGGGAGATGCGGATCAAAATGGCAGCGAAGCCCAATACTATTATGGTGCAGTTGGCCTTCCTGAAATTCGTTTAATCGTTTACAATAGTAAAGGATGCAAGGATACGTTGACGCAGCATCCTTTTATTGCCCCCAAACCTTATGCCTATGCCCAATTTCAAAACGACTGTCAGTATATACCCATTTCGTTTAGTAATGGCTCTACGGCTGGGGGAGGAAGTTTGGTATCACATTATTGGAATTTCGGAAACGGGGTACGGTCCAATGCAGGCAGCGATATAGTGACATTTAAGGAATTTGGGACCTTCGCGGTAACCTATGGCGTTGAAAATTCATTTGGATGCAAGGATACGCAAATAAGTAGTATCGACATTTACCCGAAGGCAATTGCTTCGTTCGAATTTAATCCTGTAGAACCTGAGATGATCAAACCCATACAATTTACGAGTACTTCTCAATACGCAAACAATTGGGATTGGGACTTTGGGGATATGTATTTCGAAACCCTGGAGAATCCGATGCACGGATTTGCAAATCACGGTAGATACCGGGTACAATTGGTGGCTAATAATGATCAAGGCTGTGCCGATACTACGTATAAATGGATCGATGTTAAATCTACCCCTTTGTATTGGTTTGTGGATGCCTTTACTCCTAGAACTACTGAAGGTAGAAACGATTCATTTGGAATAGTTACGCCATTGCGTATCCATGAATACGACATGAAAATTTACAATCGTTGGGGGCAAATGGTGTTTTCAAGCACGGATCCCTCGTCAAAATGGGACGGCACTAGCAATGGAAATCTTTGTCCAATAGGCCTGTATATATATCACACTACATTTAAAAGTCCTGAAAACGAAATCATGACCTATAAAGGCTCGGTGATGCTATTACGGTAAGTAATAATTTTTCTTTAGTCAAGCCAAATAATGCATAATCACATCCATGAGTCATTAGAACGACTTTAT
>CBFHGY010000068.1:0-11805 GCA_965655465.1 Bacteroidia bacterium
CACACTTCCGTTATCGTCAAAATTCCAGAAGCTACCGATCAAACCGGCTGCAATCGTTGATTTATTTTCAAATTCAAATACATCGTTATCACAAGTACCATTTGCTTTCACAAAATCTGCAGCTGGCTTATTGAATTGATACACCTTTTGAACTACAGAAGCCACACATCCGTTTAAGTCAGCTTCAAGAGTAACATCATATTGACCTGCTTTGGTGTACTTTTTAGTCGCATCTTTAGTAGAAGCGGTAGTTCCATCTCCAAAGCTCCATTTCATGGAAGCTGTTGCAGGCACGGTTTTATTAGTGAAAGTTAAAGCTTCGCCTTCACATGCATTTACTTTTGAAAATGCCGCAGTTGGAATTGGATTCACCGTTACATCCATCGTAGTATCAAATGCAAATCCGTAAGGAACCGTTTTTGCTGTCATTGTTACTTTATAGGTTTTGCTTCCAGGGAATTGGAATACAGGTGCAGGGGCGTCTGTTTTATCACTAGCCACACCGGTACCAAAATCCCATTCAAATTCCATACCACCGCTGGCGATTTTAGAATTGTTCTCGAACAACACCGCTTCACCTTCACAAATTTGGCCTGGGAATGCGAATAATGGAGTTACAGAAGGATAGATCAATACATCACGCTTAATGAAAGTATCGCAATTATTATTGTGATCTATGATACGAGTAACCACCGTAATCATACTGTCTTCTAATTTTGAATCGGTTGTTACAAAACGTACCTCTAAATCTGTAGAACCACTTGGTACACTTAAACTAGCTCCACTAACTGCTTTGCCGCTAGCGGTGTAAGCTTGAACTTCTGCAGTCCAATCATTCGAAGCACCATAGGTACTATTTCCGTATTTAGTAGGTGCGTTTACATCGTAAATTACCGGAGAACCTAAAATAGTTACGTCATTTGGACGACCTAACTGATAGTTCGCTTGAGTAGCCTTACTAGAGGCGGTATATACTCCACCACCTGGAGCTGGCAATACTTCTGTGTTGAAATAAATCGTATCGTCGCTTAGGTTATCATCACCGGCATCTACAAATACCATTACTTTAGTTTGACCAAATGCATTCAAGAATAATTTTTCGTCAAACTTCACTTTCAAAGACTTACCAGGTAAAATACGGTCGGTTATCTTTTGAGTTACTTTAGCTCCGCGATCGCTCATCATGGTAATGTTAAAACCATATACCGTGTCTGTGTAAGAGTTCAAGATAGTGATATCTCCTTCAAATTGATGACCTGAACAAACTTTAGCAGGTACTGTTGCATCGGATGATACCCCAGTAATATTCATGTAGCCTTCAAATGCGCCCACGTCGGAACGAACTGGGTTACGGCTGCTTTTGTTTATATCATCATCATTCCAAGTTTTACCCCAGTTGTGAAGAGAATTGAATTTAGGCACTTTGTTTTGTAGCTCAAATACATTCAAACTAAAGTCGCCCTTAGCCTCATCTTTGTAAGTTGGAGGAATCGCCGTTTCATGCGTTCCAGGCAAACCTGTATTGATCCACTCCTGCACGGAACTTGCAGTTCCATTTTGACTGTACGAATAGTTGGTACCATTATTTTTCAAATAGTAATTATTATAATCCCAGAATACGGTACCCCCTGAATTATAGGTGTAGGTAAAATACGCGTAGTAATTATTTCTCAAATCTACTTGATTTCCAATTACATCAACTTTCGTATGGTAATAGGGGTATACGTATAAGCCATACGCATAATGCGTAGAGTAGTTAGAATTAGCACCATCAATTTTAATGGTATTTTGCTTGAATTCTGCTTTATACGATCCACTGTTTCCTGAATAACAATACAGACCTAAAACTCCGTAAATACCCGTATTATTGGCAACTAAATTATTATTACATTGCAGATCAAAGTAATAGTAGATATACATGCTATAGATATATCCATAAGGAGTACCATAAGATGGGTTTGAAATTATGTTATTGGTAATGCGATTTCGGTTGTACGTACCGTTCCAATAGTAGATATAATTACCGTAGCAATAGTATCCAAATGTGTTTGAGTCAAGTACGTTGTCTTCAAAAATGTTTACTGCCGAACTACTTGGGTAGTAAACGTAAAAACAATAGGTATAACCTGTTGAACCTTGGGCTGTGCTATTATTGATGATTTTGTTATTGGTAAAAATCTTTTTGTCACCATAGTAGCAATACACAAAATAGGTATAATATGCAGTTCTACAATCCCTTATGGTATTATTTCTAAAGATATGATCGTTATATTGGTAATACATATACCAACCATATAAATAAGAGCTGGTTCCATTAGAATTCCAATTCTGAACAAAATTACCGTCATAATTTGCATAATAGTTGTAGTAACAGTATCCAAAATAGTTGGTAGAACCACACTCAATATTTTTGAATGTATTATCCTTTACTTTGAAATTATTTGCAGCCGTTCCATAGTTGTAATAAGCATAAATACCATAAACGGTGCTGGTATAAGCATCTTTAGAAGTTGCGCCCTTATAGGGTAAATCATGGAAACTATTTCCTTCATACATCGTAGAGCGATTGGTACTCCGCGTATAATATGAATACATCATATATGTTGATGAATACGCATTGTTAGATGTTGCATTCGCTCTGGAAATATCATTATTGATAAATTGCTCCCCGTTAGTATAATAGTTATAAATACCGTAGTAGTAGAAATTTTCAATGGTATTTCCTTTTATGGTATTGTTAGATGGGGTGCTGCTGTTCCAGCTTGAACTTCCATAATCTACGATCGCAGCAAAAGGACCGGGACTGTTCGAATTTGTGGTTTTCATCACACAATTCTGAACGGTATTATACGATCCAGCAGGCGCAGTTCCACCAGAAGCCATCGATGTGGTACTTTGTGAAAATACTACATACGCCCCCCCTGATGCAGATGATGTGGTTCCACTTGCTAGCAATGCAAACTCAATATTACACTTATCAACCGTGTTATATTGTGCATTGTTCATAAATTGAACCCCTTTTTGGTTCAAACTTGTGGTACGCTTTTCAATCGTTAAGTCTTTAATAGTGGTGTAGGAAATGCCGTCAAATACGATGGCAGCATTTGCACCCGTACTTGATAATTTAAATCCTTTACCATCGATAGTAACGGTGTTGGTACTTGTAGTTGGGTGAGTTGCATTCTTGCGTAAATACACAATAGCGCTCTCACTCAAATCAGATGTAACGGTTACGGTCAATGCACCACTTAATCCAGAACCGCTAATTGCAGTAGCCAGATCCGTGAGACTCGCATAGTTAGCGCCCGAGGTGCTTCCCACCGTCACATTACCAGAAATCTGCGAAAACGCAGTTCCAGTAACCCCCATCAGAAGCGCAAGACCCATAGCCCTAAATCGCCTCCGTAGTGTTGTTAAATTGTAATGTTTGTTCATTCTTGTTTTATATTACAGTTGTCAAAGCACAAAGAACGGCTATAAAAACACCTGTAAATACCGGTAATACGTCCTACAGCAATTCATGATAAACCACATACAATCATTATCAAAAACAAGTACCAAGCCACAACAAATACGAACAAAATCTTATTCACCACACTCCTATTTCCTCATAGTTTAAAAGCAATTTAAATCGATACCGAAAAGCAAAACCTTAAATTTGCGTACCACATTATTTGATTTAATGACCGAGGTATGTAAAAACTGGATTATTATAAAAAAACCTCACTCAAAATTGCGAATAGAATAATTGACACATTAATGACACACTAAACAGTCTATTCATTTTCAATATTGAAATTTCGAGTCGCACCCAATATATCAGGCAATTAGCCCTTGGGGATTACTCGAAAATGCCACATATAAACACCTCAAATGCTTGGCTTTTTTTGAAAATTGCAAAAAAATGCTCCTTTAAATTTTACGAATTTCGCAAAACTTGAACCGCTACCCGCATACCGTCTAAAGCCGCACTCATAATCCCCCCGGCGTAACCCGGACCTTCCCCACAAGGATATAAATTCAACAATTCGGGATGATTCAAGCGCTCTGAATCTCGCGGTATGCGCACTGGACTGCTGGTACGACTCTCCACACCTACCAAAATCGCTTCATTGGTTCTGAAACGGGGCATTTTGCGCGCAATCTGCTCCAAGGCACCGGCAATTCGGCTGCTTACTTGCTTCGGCAATACGCTTCGGATATCTGCATTTACCAAACCCGGCACATAACTATTGTCGGGTAAATCTTGCGAATTTTTGTTTCGAAGGAAGTCTTCCATGCGTTGTGCCGGTGCTTTCAAACTGCCTGTAGCCCGAAACGCCTCCCTTTCCCAAAAAGACTGAAACTCCAAACCCTGCAAGGGGCCCGACTTTTTATAGGGCGCGAAATCGCGCTCATCTACGGAAACCACAAATCCGCTATTGGCAAACTTCCCATTGCGCTTGCTCGGTGACCACCCATTCACAACTACCTCGCCAGGTGCTGTGGCCGCAGGAGCAATGATGCCTCCCGGACACATGCAAAAGGAAAAAACACCTGCATCTTGAACTTGTTCTACTAAGGTGTATGAACTCGGCGGCAAATAAGGTCCGCGACTGCTACACTTATATTGTATTTGATCAATTATTTCTTGTGGATGCTCTAAACGCACGCCTAATGCAAATGGTTTTACTTCGATGGATACTTTATGAGCATCGAACCATTCGAAAATATCTCGCGCCGAATGTCCGGTTGCCAAAATAACCTGATTCACCTGCTCGCGCGCCGACTCATCATACACCAAATGGGTAATCTGATTTCCCTCGAAAATAAAATCCGTAACCCGCGTATCAAAACGAATTTCTCCGCCAGCGGCAAGAATTCCTTCCCGAATATTTTCAATAATTCCGGGCAATTTATTCGTGCCAATATGGGGATGTGACTCGTACTGAATTACCGAGTCGGCACCATAATGCACCAAAGTATCGAGCACCGTAGTAACCGAACCCCGCTTTTTGCTGCGTGTATACAATTTACCGTCTGAATAGGTGCCTGCACCGCCTTCCCCAAAACAATAATTAGAATCGGGATTTACCACCCCTTCTTTGTTCAAAGTTGCTAAATCGCGGCGCCTGCGGCGTACCTCTTTACCGCGTTCTATAACTATGGGTTTTTGTCCTTGGGAAATACATTGTAACGCCGCAAACAAACCCGCAGGTCCGGCACCAATAATATGCACCTCTGGAGAATTGCTTACATTCTGTAGCTGCAAGTGTTCCGAAGCTGCAAAGGGCTCAGAGGCCGAAAAAACTTCCCCCGAAATAATAAAAAAGGGAGTTTTTGTGCGTGCATCCAGCGAACGGCGCAACCATTTTACGTGTGCGGAGCTGCCTAAACCCGCTTTTTCCCGCAATCGGGCATTGATGAGAGCCTCATCTTTTGACTCTTCCGGACTGCAAGTAATTTGTACGCGTATCGACACGGCACAAAAATACAGCGAAATACCGAGTACATTTGATTTTTGCGATGTAAATTCGTGGCATGAAAGAAATTGTGGTAAGCGGCATCAGGCCCACGGGTAAACTTCATTTGGGAAATTATTTTGGGGCTTTCCAACACTTCCTTACACTTCAAGAACAATACGACTCCTATTTCTTTATAGCTGATTACCATAGCCTAACCACCCACCCCAATCCTGCAGATTTAAAAGGCAGCGTGCAGCGGGTATTGGCCGAATATATTGCATTAGGACTTGACCCAGAGAAATGCACGATTTACTTGCAATCTGATTTACCTGAAACCGCAGAACTCTATCTATTCCTGAATATGAACGCCTATTTGGGCGAACTCGAACGCGTTACTTCATTCAAAGATAAAGTGCGTTCTCAACCTAATAATGTGAATGCCGGACTGCTCACCTATCCGGTATTAATGGCTGCTGATATCCTCATTCACAGAGGCGTAAAGGTTCCGGTTGGAAAAGACCAAGAACAACATCTGGAGATGGCCCGAACTTTTGGAAATCGCTTCAATCGCCTTTACAATACAGAAGTATTTCCGGAACCTCAAGCCTTTTCCGTTTCGAAAGAATTGGTAAAGATACCCGGACTTACGGGCGGCGGAAAAATGAGCAAAAGCGCAGGTGAAGCCGATACCATTTACTTAAACGATCCCGCCGATGTGCTGCATAAAAAGATCATGCGTGCAGTGAGCGATGCAGGTCCTACCGAACCCGGTCAACCCAAGAGTCAGGCCGTTCAAAATTTATTCGATTTAATGGCCCTAGTATGTAAGCCCGAATCTATTGCCTTTTTTGAAGGCGAACACCAAGAAGGTCGCATCCGATACGGCGATTTAAAGAAACAATTGGCCAGTGATATGGAGCAATTCATTGCTCCCTTACGCGATGCAATCGACACACAGCTGCAAAACACCCATAAACTGAGTGAAATTGCGGCTTATGGCGCTGAAAAAGCACGAAAAAGTGCGCGCGAAACGATGAACCAGGTACGCGAAGCCATTGGCTTTAAAACGAATTGATCAAAATCTCCCTATTTTTGTATTTATGAAGTTAGACCTATCGATCGTAGTTCCCCTCTTCAACGAAGAAGAATCGCTGCCCGAATTGTGCGCATGGATTAAGCGGGTTTGCGATGCTGAATCGCTGAGCTATGAGGTATTATTACTCGACGATGGAAGCACCGATAGTTCTTGGCAAGTCATTAAAGAAATTTCCCAAAAACAAGCCGAAGTAAAAGGCATACGTCTGCGTCGTAATTATGGCAAAAGTGGCGCTTTAAGCGTAGGATTTTCCGAAGCCTTGGGACATGTCATCATCACTATGGATGCCGATTTGCAAGATTCCCCGGATGAAATACCTGAATTGAGGCAAATGATTATTCGCGACGGATTTCATGTGGTTAGCGGATGGAAAAAGAAGCGATATGATCCCATAACTAAAACACTTCCTACCAAGTTATTCAATTGGGCAACCCGCAAAATGAGCGATATCGAACTTAACGATTTCAATTGCGGCTTAAAATCGTACCACCATGAGGTGGTCAAGAACATTGAAGTTTATGGTGAAATGCATCGCTATATTCCCGTATTGGCGAAATGGGGTGGTTTTCCCAAAATTGGAGAAAAAGTGGTTGAACATCGGGCCCGAAAATACGGAAGCACGAAATTTGGAATGGATCGCTTTGTAAACGGGTTTTTAGACCTGATGAGCTTGTATTTCATGAGCAAATTTGGGAAAAGACCTATGCATTTTTTCGGTTTGTATGGCGTACTAAGCTTTTTTGTGGGCTTGATTATGGCCACACTCATCGTTTTCAATAAATTATATCATGCCTATTGGCTTAAAACTTCCGCCCCTTTGGTTACCAACAATCCTTTATTTTATTTGGGATTATTGGCCATGATAATCGGAACCCAATTGTTTTTGGCCGGCTTTTTAGGCGAACTCGTGAGCCGCAGTAATCCCGAGCGTAATAATTACAGCATCAAAGAACGCACGAATTGAATTCCGAGCGCACACACATCGTAATTGTAGGGCCTGCCTATCCACTTAGAGGCGGTTTGGCTACATATAATGAGCGATTGGCGCGCGAATTCCAATCCGATGCACGCGTTACACTTTTAACGTTTTCTTTACAATATCCATCGTTTTTATTTCCTGGGGAATCTCAATACAGTTCAGATCCAGCGCCTACCGATTTAACCGTTGATGTGGCTTTAAACAGCGTAAATCCATTCAATTGGATTCGTGTAGGCTTGAAATACCGGAAATTAAAACCCGATTTAATTATTTTTCGCTATTGGATGCCCTTTTTCGGCCCCTGTTTTGGCGTTTTCGGTCGCTTAGCTAAAGGCAGTAAACGCACGCGTTTATTGGCTATTACAGACAATATTATTCCCCACGAACCTCGTTTTTTCGACTCGACATTCAGTCGCTTTTTTTTGGGAACCCTAGACGGTGCGGTTACAATGTCGCGGAAAGTACTCGAAGACTTACAGCAAAAATTCCCTCAAACTCGAGCCGCTCAAAATAGCCAATATCATCCGCATCCACTTTACGACAATTTCGGTAAAAAAATGACTCGGGAGGAAGCCGCGGAACGCCTGGGTTTAGACGCAAATCGGAGGTATATTTTATTTTTTGGATTCATCCGAAAATACAAAGGATTGGATTGGCTAATCGAAGCCTTTCTTATGGTTGCAGAGCAGCTCAAAGATGTAGATTTATTGATAGCGGGCGAGTTTTACGAAGATTCTGAACCCTATTTAAATTTATTGAAGGATTCAGAATACCGAAATCGGGTACATTTACATACGCATTTTATTCCCAATTCTGGGGTAGCGGATTACTTTTCAGTAGCAGATTTGGTGGCACAGCCTTATAAGAGTGCTACGCAAAGCGGGGTAAGTCAGATAGCCTATCATTTTGAGGTACCGATGTTGATCACGAATGTGGGCGGCTTAGCTGAATTGGTTCCTCATGGGGAGGCGGGCTGGGTCAGTGAGGCGAATGTGGAGAGCCTTGCTTTCGGTCTTTTTTCTGTTTTTGAGGAAGGATATTTACAGGGCATACAAGAAAAACTGCCGGAATTGAAGAAGCAGTTTTCCTGGACTTCGATGTCTGCATGTTTGCGGAATTTATGAATGAGGGTGTAGAGAATAGAGGTTAGAGGTTAGAGGTTAGAGTTGAGAGTTGAGAGTTGAGAGTTGAGAGATTAGAACATTACACCATACACATTACACATTACACATTACACCTTACACCTTACACCTTACACATTACACATTACACCTTACACATTACAGATTACACTTTCCTCTAAACTTTTTAGCTTTCTGCGTAATTGGTGGATAAATAAGTCTTATATTTGCACCTCTTATACAGAGGGGTGTCCGAGCGGTCGAAGGAGCACGCCTGGAAAGTGTGTATGTGCCAAAAGCGCATCGAGGGTTCGAATCCCTTCCCCTCTGCAAAACACAAAAGAGCGCCATTTTTCATGGCGCTCTTTTGTGTTTTAGAAGTAGCTGAGGTCCGAGAAGAGGGTTCGAACCCACGACTGCAAGGAGGAGCTCACGAGTCTGCGTAGCAGCGAGTAATCCCTTCCACTATGCAACCCAATGCCCCGAAACGGGGCATTTTTGTTTTTAGAAGTCTGAGGTCCGTAGGACATCAAGCGAATAAAATCAAAAATGAGCCGAGCGACGCAGGAGCTGGGCATTGGGTTGATACTCCCCCACCCAGGGATCACGAGCGCAGCGAGTACTCCCCTACTGTCATTGTCCATTTCAGGTGATTTCATGCAATTTCCACTTTCGCGAAAAATGCAATTCTTTTATGGGGAAGTATAGCAAACAAAATCGCTATTCTCATGTGATGGATTTAATATTACAAACGGAAACCCTTTTTAAGGTTCCAAATTGGCACCTTAAAATTACACCAATTACATGTTATGGAACTAACCATTAGCCAAATCGAAAATAAAATTTACTCTATACGAGGCTTACAGGTAATGCTAGACAGTGACCTGGCAGTAATGTACAAAGTGGAAACCAAGCGTATAAATGAGCAAGTAAAACGCAACGAAAAGCGCTTCCCAGATAGTTTTATGTTTCAATTAAACCAAAGGGAATGGGATGATTTGAAGTCGCAGATTGCGACCTCAAAATTGAATCATGGTGGAAGAAGAAAATTACCCTATGTTTTTACCGAGCAAGGCGTTTCTATGCTGTCTGCCGTTTTAACAAGTGATACCGCAATAGATGTGAGCATCCAAATCATACAAGCATTCGTCGCCATGCGCAAAACCTTGGGGCATTTGCACGGGGTATTACAAAGGTTGAAAGGCGTTGAATTAAAACAACTGAAAACCGACAGTAAACTAGAGCAAGTGCTCAAAGCGTTAGAAAAAGACCAACCCGCCCAACAGGGAATTTTCTTTCAAGGTCAATTGTTTGATGCCCATGTGTTTGTCAGTAATCTAATCAAACAAGCCCGCAAAAGCCTCGTAATAATTGATAATTATGTAGATGAAACTACCTTGTTGCTACTTAGTAAACGCGAAAAGCAGGTAAAATGTACGGTGTATACCCGTATAAGCGCAACCCTAGAAAAGGATTTAGAAAAACATAACCAACAATACCCAATTATAACTTTGGTAGAAAACCACAGCAGCCACGACCGCTTTATCATAATAGACAATACCCAACTATACCATATTGGAGCTTCGTTAAAAGATTTAGGCAATAAATGTTTTGCCTTCAGCCGAATGGACGATATTTTGCCAGAGCTCGCTACTAAACTATTAAACCAAAGGAAATCGGATAATTTGAAGCGCAGACCATTATGAAAAGTTTATATGACCACAACCACAAAAACTTTTATATTTTCAAGTTTTTTACGGGCACAACCATAAAAATATCGGCATATTTCATGCATGTGTATTTATTGCCGAAAAACGGGGAGCAAAATTGTATGTACAAGTAGCTTATAAAGCGGATTTTTACCCGTTAATTCAACCTTCACAACCCATACAGGCGGCTTCTTGTGATCGTAGCTTCTACTATCGAAAAAAAGAACGTAATACTTTTCCTTCAACTTGGGATTAAAGTACCTGTCAACCGCTATATTACCGGTAATACGACCTTTTTCACTTGCCCATTCTTGCGCATATTCTATAGGCTCCCCCACTCCGTTTAATAAGGTTAGTGTTAATTGGTCAACCTGTTGCGTATCACCGTCAAGTCCCACTTTAAATACAAACGCTTGCAGATAATCATACCCGCAACGCTGCGCATGCACATTGTTTTCGGCAAGTGTTAAAGCCAATAGAAAAATCCCAAAAAAAAGTGTCTCATAAAAGGCTATATACGGCTTGGGGCACAAAGGTAAATGGAAGATGATGGCTACTCATGCCCTTTGTTGCTTTTGTTCAAACAATACGTGCAAAACCATTTATCCATTATTTTATCATGGATTGCCTAATATTCATGTACGTACTTAACCACGTACGTTATTTTGTATCTTTGCAATATGGAAAACATTAACTACACCGAATTTAGATCGAATTTAAAATATTGGTTCGATAAAGCGGTAGATGACGTGGTTGACATTGTTATCAAACGCAAAAACGGAAAAGACTTGGTTTTGGTCTCCCTCGATGAATACAATTCGCTTAAAGAAACGAGCTACTTGTTAACCGGAAAAAACAGGGATATCCTATTGCATTCCATCAAGGAACTAGAATCTGGAGCTGGGCAGCAACAAGAGCTTATCGATTAAATGAATCTCGTTTGGTCATCGACATCGTGGGAAGATTATTTGTACTGGCAAAAAGTCGATACCAAGATTGTCAAGAAAATAAATGAACTTATTAAGAGTTGCTCTCGCACCCCATTCGAGGGAATTGGCAAACCCGAAGCATTAAAAGGTGACTTACAGGGTTACTGGTCTCGGAGAATCACCTCGGAGCATCGCTTGGTATACAAATTTGAAAAAGATCAGTTACTAATAGCCGCTTGTCGCTACCATTATTAAATGTGCAACTTATGAAATAAGATTTGCAATCTTGTATGGTTGTTATTTACTCCTTCACCACAGTAATCACACCCTCACCTGCCGCCGTGGCTATCTTCAAATAATAAATCCCCGAAGCCAATTCGCGCAAATCTATTGTTTTAAGAGGATTGGATTCTCCATCGCAATTGCGCACCACCCTACCCTGCACATCCATAACCGCGGCAATACGGGCTACACCCGATAGACTGCTGAGGGTGAAAATACCGCTGCTTGGATTTGGCGATATGCGC
>CBFHGY010000069.1:0-11801 GCA_965655465.1 Bacteroidia bacterium
ATGTATTCTGAACGAGATTCATTTGCCACAACAATTCGGTTTTTCGTATATACGTTCATAGGCTCACTTGCAATGCTTGCTTCCCTGATTTATTTAGGCTCGAAGTCGGTAAACGGCTCTTTTGCTTACAACGATTTGTATAACGTGCAATTAGGACTTACAGAATCCATTTGGGTAGGTGCTGGATTTTTATTGGCTTTTGCGGTTAAAATTCCAATTTTTCCTTTTCATGTTTGGCAACCTAATACCTATACCTACGCCCCCGCACAAGGATCTATGCTTTTGTCCGGAATTATGCTTAAAATGGGTCTATATGGTTTACTGCGTTGGTATTTTCCAATGGCATCTGAAAGTATTGACTTTTACCAGCCCATTCTAATGACACTTGCCGTAATTGGAGTAATTTATGGAGCTGTAATTGCCATGCGTCAGGATGACATGAAAAGACTCATTGCATACAGCTCATTATCTCACGTGGGATTAATAGCTGCAGGTTTGTTTGCATTGAATACCAGCGGTTTTATGGGAGGCATTTTACAAATGTTCGTTCATGGGGTAAATGTGGTAGGCTTATTTATCGCGGTGAATATTATTGAACGTAATTTTGGAAGCCGAAATTTAAACGAGCTAGGTGGAATTGCAAAAAACAATAAAGTATTTACGGTATTGTTCTTTTTAGTTCTAATAGGAACGGTAGCTGCACCGTTAACGAATGGATTTCCTGGTGAATTTTTACTTCTTAAGTCGCTTTTTGACTATTCAGCAACTTTCGCTGTATTTGCCGGACTCACGATTATTTTATGTGCGGTTTACATGCTGAGAATGTTCCAATTTTCTATGTTAGGAGAGGAAACAGATGACACCAAAGATAAGCACATTCCATTGATAGAAGTTTTGCCTTTGTTTTTATTGGCATTTTTTGTGATTTCAATAGGATTTTTCCCTCAGGTTTATATGGATATTTTCCAAAATTCTACAAAGGGTTTACTTAATATAATTTCTAACGCGAAAGGAGTATTGTCGTGATTGCTATAGCTATCGTATTTTTTGGGGCATTGGCCCTCTTATTTCTCGGAATCTATAAAGAAGAGAAGCATTTAAAATTTGCCTCATCGGCAATTTTAGGAGTCGCGGGTTTAGCAATTTTTGCGGAATCGAAGTCACTAATATCCTTCGATACTTTATTTGCATGGGTTCCTGCGTCAATGATTGCATTTAATCCCACTGCTCAAGTAATAGCAGGGGTAATGTCATTTATGGCCATGATCATTATAAATCTTTTCCCCGCTGTAAATCGCAAAGGAATGGACATTATCGGTTTAATGATGTTTTCACTTTGTGGCGGTATCTTGATGCTTGGTTCCCAACATCTAGTGGTACTGTTCTTAGGCATTGAAATATTGTCGATTCCCCTGTTTGTATTAGCGGGTAGTGAAAAGGATAATCTTTTTGGCAATGAAGCTTCCTTGAAATACTTTTTGATGGGTGCATTTTCAACGGCAATTTTCCTATTAGGTGCGGCCTTTTTATATGGAGGTACAGGTACCATGTATTTTCATGAAATGTTATTGCGCCTATCATTTTCTGAGCATTTCGGTGAATTCCCGGTTTTGGTTAAAACCGGTCTCATATTAGTTTCAGTAGGTCTGTTATTTAAAGTTTCTGCTGTCCCTTTCCATTTTTGGAGTCCGGATGTATACGAGGGTTCACCTAATCGCATTGCTGCATTTATGGCTATCATTGTAAAAATCGCTGGTTTTGCGGCCTTTGCTCAATTATTAAGTGCTTTTGCACCAATGCAATCCTGGTATTCTAATTGGATGTTACCCATTTCTATTATTACTGTTTTGGGTGGAAATATTATTGCACTTGCGCAACAATCGTACAAACGCATGTTGGCTTATTCTAGTATAAGTCATGCCGGTTATCTTTTACTTTTCTTAATGCAACCCATTCAAGAAAACATCCAAGTATTAGGAATTTATTTGTTGTCTTATGGTTTAGGAACAGCAGTTTTATTCTATTTGTTTGACAAATATTCAAAAAGTGAAGATACGTCTGTAGGTATTTTTACTGGCTTATCTAAGTCAGAGCCTTTAGATGCATTGGCATTAATTGTTGCTACATTCACCGTCGCTGGAATTCCTTCCACTATTGGATTTATCGCAAAATACCAATTATTCACAGCTGCATTTCCGAGCGTGAAATGGGGAGTCCTATTGGCACTTATTGGTTCAGCAATAAGTATTTCATATTATTTCAAGCCTTTCCGTGTTTTGTTTAAATCCGACATGGAAACCGTTTCATCAATTTCATTTACTTGGAAATCTATTTGTTTGTTGATTTCTGTAATGGTGATGTTGATTTTAGGTGTATTCCCGATGATTCTTAATTGGATTTTTTAAAACCGAAATCCAAATCGGTAAATAAATACTCCCAGAGCATTCGAATAGCTAAATTTGGGATTTAATGCCACACCAACAAGGGCATAAATCCCAAGTCGGCCATCGTTATTATATCCCCCCCCAATTATTGGAACTCCAATCCACCCACGTTCTGTTGGGCTGTATGAGATAATGGAATTTTGAAATCGATACTCCGCATGTAAAAATAACGTGGAAATGGGGACACGTACAAACGCCAAAAAACCACCGGTTGCGCTTACATTCCTTGAAAAATTATTGGAAAGAATAGATGTGGTAACCCCTAATGCAGTATAAAAACGATCATTAAAATGAACTCCTGAATACGGAGACAATTCTAAATTGAAAAAACCACCACCTCCAAAAGTAGAAAAATCCATACCATTATACGCTAAATCTTGATATCTGTAGGCTTTAATATCATCAACGAAAGGCGTTTCTTCCACATTTTTTGAAGATTGTTTACGAGTACTATCTAAACCCTCATACTGTCCTGAACTTTTTTGAACCATAGATCCAAAAAGAATTATGGAAACTAAAGCTTGAAATATCTTCATGAGTTTGGTGTCTCACAATATTACATGTAAAATTGTAAGCGTTTATGAACAACGGTAAAAAGATTCACAATTTTTCGGCAGGACCATCGATTTTATCGGAGTATGCCCTTGAAAAGAGTGCACAAGACATTTCTAATTTTGCGGGAACCGGTTTAAGTGTTCTTGAAATTTCCCACAGAAGTAAGCAATTTGTTGAAGTTGTAGATCAAGCTCAACATTTGGTAAAACAATTGATGGGGTTGAATGATGACTATGATGTAATGTTCTTGCAAGGTGGAGCGTCAACACAATTTTTCCAAGTGCCACAGAACTTCCTCCAGCATAAGGCGGTTTATTTGAACACAGGAACTTGGTCGAAAAAGGCTATTGCAGAAGCCAAAGGATTTGGACAGGTTGTGGTAGCAGCAAGCAGTGAAGAATCTAACTTTAATTACATCCCTAACGATTATAGCATAGATACTGATGCTGATTACTTTCATTGTACCAGTAACAATACCATTTTCGGAACTCAAATGAAGTCTTTTCCGGATTCTCCAGTACCATTGATTTGCGATATGAGCTCGGATATTTTTTCAAAGGAAGTTGATTTCAATAAATTCAGCATGATTTATGCCGGTGCTCAGAAAAACATGGGCCCTGCAGGTGTAACCTTAGCGGTTGTGCATAAAAGCATGTATGATCGCATTGCCGATCGTCATATTCCTACTATGCTTGGGTATAAAATACATGCTGAAAATGGAAGTATGTACAATACTCCACCGGTATTTCCGATTTTAGTATCAAAATATAATTTAGAATGGGTGATGAATAATGGAGGCATTGCCGGTATGGAAAAACGCAATAATGAAAAAGCAGAATTGCTCTATAACGCGATTTCCAATTCTCCCTATTTCGTAGGAACTGCAGAGCACAATTCCAGAAGTTATATGAACGCATGCTTTGTATTTAAATCTGAATTTGAACACTTGGCAGATTCCTTTGATTCCGCTTGTAAGGAAGCTAATATAAGTGGATTAAAAGGTCATAGAAGTGTGGGAGGTTACCGGGCATCTTTATATAATGCACTTCCATTAGAAAGTGTTCAAGCATTGGTTCATGTAATTGAAAATTTTGCATCATGAAAATACTAGCGAACGATGGAATCGATGCTGCCGGCAAACAAATACTGGAAGCCGCAGGTTTTGAAGTGATTACACAATCTATACCTCAAAATCAATTGCTTGAAAAAATCCAGGAATTTGACGCTTTAGTTGTACGCAGCGCCACCAAAGTAAATGCAGAAATTATTGATGCAAGTAATTTAAAACTGATTGCTAGGGCAGGGGTAGGACTCGATAATATCGATCTAAAAGCCGCGGGTATTAAAGGAATACCTGTTGTTAATACGCCTAATGCATCTTCTAGATCTGTTGCCGAGTTGGTATTTGCACATGCATTTAGCATTGCACGAATGTTATATATGACAAACCGCGAAATGCCGATAAATGGTCAATCTAAATTCAAATCTCTCAAAAATACTGCATCCGCAGGTTTTGAACTACAGGGAAAAACTATGGGAATCATTGGTTTTGGAAGGATTGGTCAAGAAGTTGCAAAAATGGCAGTTGGATTGGGCATGCGTGTAATTGTATATGATTATAAGTCTCGAACCTTTGAAATAACTATCGATTTACATAATTCCTATAAACAGCATAACTTTCAAGTAAGTTTAAAAGGCGAGCCCATGGATGTTGTATTGGCAGAATCTGATTTTATCAGTTTACACACCCCAGGAAGTGCCGAAGTTATTGGAGCTTTGGAACTTTCAAAAATGAAATCAAGTGCCACTTTAATAAACTGTGCTCGTGGAGGCGTTGTCAATGAAAATGCATTGCGTGAAGCTCTTGATAACAAACGCATTGCATTTGCGGGAGTCGATGTATTTGAAAGTGAGCCACCTGTAAACGACATTATGTTAGGTAGCCCCAATACTTCGTTATCTCCGCATATCGGAGCAAGTACTTCTGAGGCTCAAATGCGTGTCGGAATTGAATTGGCCGAAAGAATTCTTTTGCATCTAAGTAAATAAAAACCTGAACATGCGGGTATTCCCAATATCAACCTTATTGCCTGAGAAGAGTCGTGCACAAAGAATTGCATCTTTAGGTTCGGGAAAACTCAGTGCAGAAGTATTGCAATCAAAGGCACAAGCCCTAGAAGATTCTTATCTGCGTGTTGTAAAACCCCAATTCATAGATGCCTCTTTAATTTCTGAAACTCAGGAATTTTACGATAGAAGCAGACAAAATTTTACTCAACTTATCAAGTCGGGATGCCTTTTAAAGCATCCCGCAGATATGTTCTATTATGAACAGCATCACCATTCAGGTATCCGACTAAGGGGTTGGATTATGGGTGTAGATGCTGAGGAATATCTACAAGGACATATAAAAAAACACGAGAATACCCTAACCAGTAAAGAAAATCGATTGGTTCGGCATATAGCCGCTCTAGAATCTATGGCAGAACCCGTGTTATTGAGTCAAAAATTGCCTGATTCTCTTCAAGCTTTGGCATCAGAAATTGCTCAAGCTGAAGCAGATTTGCAAGTATCGGATGAATTATACAATATCCATCGCGTTTGGAAAACTAGAGGAACGGAGGATATTAAAAAGATTCAAGAAGTATTTAATGATTTTGATTCATTGTACATTGCCGATGGACATCATAGATGTGCTGCATCTTCACGATATTTAATCGAAAGATATGGCTCAAATTCGGGCAAAGGGATCATGGCGCTAATTATCGATGAGGATGAAATGTTGGTAAAGCCATTCTACAGAATGCTATCTGAGATAGATCCCGTAATTTTATGGGATTTTCTAGAAAAAAACGATATTCCCCATTGGGAAATTGCCCATTCTTTGAATTATGAAGATCTTAAAATGGGTCAAATTTTGTGTATTACGAGGGAAAAACGTTGTATAATCGAAGTTACACCCGAAATGAAAGGAGAAACTGCATTATCTCAGCTGGATGTTCGTATTTTAGAAACGTCTATTTTACGACCCTGTTACCAACTGAAAGATTCATCAGAAGAGGATCGATTGTCATTCATGAGAGGAGATACCCCGCTTGATAGTATCAGTCGAAAACTTCAGGAAAGAGAAATCGACGTGGCATTTTTATTTGCACCTAATACCATGTCTCAAATCCGAATGGTTGCGGATCAAAATGATACCATGCCCGCAAAATCAACTTTTATTGAGCCTAAAATACCCACAGGGCTCATTATAGAAGATTATCGTTAAAATAAAGAAAGCTGCTTTTTCTCAGGAACTAACTTGAATACAGTTTGTACCAATTTGTGCAAATTCAAAATGGTTTCTTTTTCAACAGAATAAATAGATGAAGTGCGATGCAGCCTTACTTTAATATATCCTTCATCTTTCAATTTTTGTAAATGACCTGAAACCGTGCTTTGTGAATAGGGTAATTTATCGACAATAGCCTGACATGTAGAAGGTCCTGACTCTGTTAAAAATAATAAAATCGCAATTCGCGCGGGGTGTCCAATAGCTTTGGTTAAGTGAGCCAGTTGGTCCACTTGCGTGTCGAATGAGGATTCCTTTTTCATAGTGCGGTTTATTGCAAATATACGATAATAAGAGTATCTATAAAGGGTACTTTTAAATGGAATTAGATTTATTTTTATGTTTCCATCTGCGATGACTCCACAACCAAGTAAAAGGTTGTTTCTCAATCTCTTTTTCCATACTTTGAATACAAGAAGCCATAATTTCTTCGTTAGTCAATTGATTGGAATCCATGTTAATCGTAAATCTTGCCCGGTAGTATCCACGCTTTACTTTTTCCTGTTGTAAATAAACAACCGGTAACTTGTATTTTTTAGCAATTTTAGCCGGACCATTTAAGAAAGCAGTGTCTTGATTTAAAAAATTCTGCCAATGAACTCCGTTCAAATTCGAAGGGCTTTGATCGCCTATTAAAGCAACAATAAAGGGATCGTTTTGCGCATTTAACGTTGAAACGGCTCTTAAAGTTTCCGTCATGTGCACTGGAGTGCCCAAAAATCTAGAACGCATTCGATACATGAGGTAGTCAAAATTGGGGTTACTCAATGTTTTATAAGTAATTAAGACATTCTGTTCAACATATAGTTTAGATGCCAAGGCAATCCATTCCCAATTGCCAGAATGTGTTAGAACCACAACAGCAGATTGTTTTTTCTTATTAAGTTCATGAAAAATCTCAACATTTTCATAGTGCATACGTTTTTTCAATTCCTCAGGTGAAATACGCAAGGCTTTAATAATCTCCACAAATAAATCAGACAAATGTTTATAATACTGCCGCTCCAATTCTCGTCGCTCTTCCAAAGACTTATGGGGAAATGCATTGCCCAAATTTTTACGTACGACCATTTTCCGATAGCCAATAATCCGATATAAAATCAGATATAAGCCATCTGAGATTAAATAGAGTATCGAAAAAGGGAGCAAGGCAAGGCCATAAAAAATCGGATATACAACTAAATAGTATAGGCTTCCTGCTTTGGGTATATCCGATTTAAATGGCATATTTTAGATTTATTTGTATTGAAAATCTTGATTTTCTTTCAGGTTTTTTAAGGATGCTAACATCAATTGAATACACCCTTCGATATCATCTTTATGAACCATTTCTACCGTCGTATGCATGTATTTCAAGGGTAATGAAATAAGCGCTGAAGCCACACCCGTAGCAGAATAGGCAAAGCTATCTGTGTCGGTACCTGTAGACCTACTTACTGCGTTACGCTGAAAGTCAATTTTAGATTCTTTTGCTGTATTGATAATGAATTGCAATAAGTTATTTTGAACCGCTGGACCATAAGTAACAACAGGACCTTTCCCACATTTGGTATCGCCTTGGAGTTTTTTATTATACAATGGACTGTAGGTATCGTGCGTAACGTCTGTTACAATGGCTACATCTGGAGCCAAACGACGTGAAATCATTTCTGCACCTCTCAATCCAATTTCCTCTTGTACACTATTTACCACATATAAGGTATAGGGCAATTCTATGTTTTGTTCTTTTAGATGACGTGCTACTTCTGCAATCATAAATCCACCCATTCGATTATCTAAAGCACGTCCTATTAAAAATTGATCGTTTAACCATTCTGAACCTGCCTCAAATACCGCAACTGCTCCAACATGTATACCCAGCTTTTCAACTTCTTCCTTGCTTGTACAACCCACATCAATACAAATATTATCCGGCTTTACCTCAGGATCTTTGCCCTGACGAACGTGAATAGCTGGCCATCCAAATACTCCCTTAACTTTTTCGCCATTTTCGCAATGAATGAAGCATCTCATGCTAGGAGCAATTTGGAAATCACTACCTCCATTTCGAATAACGTATATATATCCATCGTCGGTAATGTAATTTACAAACCAGCTAATTTCATCGGCATGTGCTTCTATAACGACCTTGTATTTTTTTCCGGGATTAATAACCCCAACTGCAGTTCCATATGTATCAACAATGGTTTCATCGATATATGGCTTTAAATAATCAAGCCAAATTTTTTGACCGCTATATTCAAATCCTGTGGGACTCACATTATCTAAATACGCATGTAAAAAGGTTTTTGATTCGTTTCTCATGATATGCAAATCTACAAAAATCGGCACCCATTAATGTGTAGTTCGCCAAATAATTCGCTCTTGCATCTGAAATTGTTTTGGAGTGATTCCCTCAAAATGCTTAAACACCCGGATGAAATGATTCATATTTTGATATCCAAGGAGTAAAGCGACCTCGCTAACCGTTATTTCTGGTTTCGCCAGTGCGCGTTTTGCAAATTTCATCTTCTCGTGTTGGATATATTCAACGGGCGTAACTCCGAAAAATTCTTTAAACCTTCTGAAGAAATTTGGCCTGCTCATACATGCTTTATCTGCCAATTGATCTACATCTATTCGATCGTGAATGTGATTTTTTATATATTGATCCACAAAGGCAAATCGATGGGAACTTGCCATGCTATTTCCTTGACGTTCAATTAAAGCCCTTGCCTGTGTTTGCATTAGTCGCAATAATACTTCCTGAACCGTTAATTCCGCAAACATGTCTTTAGTCGTATGGCTTTCGTAAATTCCAATTTGAATAATTCTATCGATTGCGCTACTTAATGCAGGGTTGTTATTCAAATGAAAAAATCGATTAGACACATTCCAAGGTTTCAAATCGCTTTCTCTCGGAAGTTTTTCATTGAGCAAATCTAACGTTTGCTGAATTTTTTGTTTTGAAATGGCAAGAGCAAGGCATTGTGTGGGATCGCTTTTTTGTGCGTCTGGGAAATCAATAATCATTTTCTCCGAAGGTTGAATCAACACACTTTCTCCTGGTAAATATTCAAACGCATTTTTTTGAGGTAAATGCATTACTTTCTTACCTCTAAGCATACTGGTTAATACCAAGTCATCAAATACCAATTCAATTTGTGCGGCTTTTTGATGGGTTTCGAAAATGTTCAATTGGCAACTTTGCATATCAAATATTTGTCGATTCTCAACTAAGGTATCCATTTGGTCTATTGCGCTGATTTTTACAGAGGTCCTTAGGTTAGATTTCATATTGTTTAAGAAATTAGTTAAACACAATATCTGTATTTTTTGAATAATTACAAGGCGAAAATTACGATACGGTGATTTTTTGAGATAATAGAGCGAGAATCTTACATTCAAATTATGAAATCTTTGGAAACTTAAAAACAACAATACTATGACAAACAAGTATCAATTTCCCAAAGTAAACGAGAAGTACGATCATTTTATTAACGGCGAATGGGTAAAACCCAGTAGTGGATTGTACTTTGAAAACACCACACCCATCGATGGTAGTGTATTTTCCCAAGCAGCAAGAGGCAATGCAGAAGACATCAATAAAGCTATAGATGCTGCACAAAATGCTTTTAAAACATGGGGGAAAACAAGTCCTGCAGAACGAAGCAGAGTTTTATTGGCAATTGCCGATAAAATTGAATCCAACTTAGCCTATTTAGCGCAAGTAGAAACCGTAGATAACGGCAAAGCCCTTCGTGAAACCATGGCTGCCGACTTGCCTTTATGTGTAGATCATTTTAGATATTTCGCAGGGGTAATTCGTGCTGACGAAGGCGAATTATCGGAACATGATGAAGATACATTAAGTCTAATCGTTCACGAACCTATAGGAGTTGTAGGCCAAATCATTCCTTGGAATTTCCCACTTTTAATGGCAACCTGGAAAATTGCTCCTGCATTAGCAGCGGGATGTTGTGTGGTAGTAAAACCAGCGGAACAAACCCCAACATCCATTATGGTTCTTATGGACTTAATTAAGGATATCTTACCGAAAGGAATTTTAAATGTAGTTTCAGGTTTTGGTCTAGAAGCCGGCAAACCCTTAGCCACTTCTCCAAACGTACAGAAAATAGCCTTTACAGGAGAAACCACTACAGGTCGATTGATTATGCAATATGCCTCCGAGAACCTCAACCCTGTAACCATGGAATTGGGAGGGAAGTCTCCCAATATTTTCATGCCAAGTATTGCCGATGCGGATGATGCGTTTTTTGACAAATGCATTGAAGGTGCTGTGATGTTTGCTTTAAATCAAGGTGAAGTATGTACATGTCCTTCTCGTATACTGGTACATGAAGATATATACGATATGTTTATGGAACGTGTGATTGCTAGAACAAAGGCTATTAAAATGGGTCATCCATTAGATGCTGATACCATGATGGGAGCGCAGGCATCCAATGATCAATACGAAAAAATCCTAAATTACATCCAAATCGGAAAGGATGAAGGAGCCGAAGTACTTTGCGGTGGAGGTTCTGCATCAGAAGAAATCGGACAGCCCACGGGTTGTTATATACAACCTACTATTTTGAAGGGTCATAACAAAATGCGCGTTTTTCAAGAAGAAATTTTTGGTCCTGTTGTAGCAGTAACAACCTTTAAAACGATGGAAGAAGCCATTGAAATTGCAAACGATACATTATACGGTTTAGGCGCAGGAGTATGGACGCGTGATGCACATGAATTATACCGTTTACCAAGAGCCATCCAAGCAGGTCGCGTTTGGGTAAATTGTTACCATGCATATCCCGCACATGCTCCATTTGGAGGATATAAAAAATCAGGATTTGGTAGAGAAACCCATAAAATGATGCTCAATCATTATCGACAAGCGAAAAACATGTTAATCTCTTACAATAAAAATAAACTTGGATTCTTTTAATCGATAATTTGTTTTTTGCAAACAGGGAAGGAGTCGCTTTTGACTCCTTCTTGTTTTTTATTAGCATACAGTTTAATTTTTAATCAAACATAACCTATTATGATATTGAAAGTAACACAAACCAAAGCCGCAGAGGAACTCATCGAAAAACTCAAATCGGAACACGGTGATTTAATGTTTCATCAAAGTGGTGGATGTTGCGATGGTTCTCAGCCTATGTGTTTTCCAAGAGGGGAATTTAAGATTGGAGATTCCGATGTTTTACTTGGTGAAGTATATGGCCAACCTTTTTATATGGCCAAAGATCAATACGAATATTGGAAGCACACCCAACTTACTTTAGATGTGGTAGTGGGAAGAGGATCAAGTTTTTCTTTAGAAATTCCGCATGGGCTCAGATTTGTCATTAAATCGAGAATTTTTACGGAATCTGAACTTGAATTTTTAGGGTTACTCCATTAAAACGTCAATTTAGCAACATAGGTGAAAGATCCCATATGGGTATCACAAACCCTTATCAGGCTTAATTACTTCGAAG
>CBFHGY010000070.1:0-11748 GCA_965655465.1 Bacteroidia bacterium
ATACATATTTGGCGAATTTGAATTGCACCCCCGGATGTTATACTCAAATGTTATAATTTGGTCGGAATTCTTAGATTTTTTTAAATTCCCAAAACAGACTATTGGCCGGAAAAGTACACCAATGAAACAATTTTGAATTCCAAGGCTCATGCCTTTGTATCATTTTCTTGATTTATCCATTGGGATCTCTAAACCTTTTTATGAGATTCATTAAATTCAAAATCGTTTCGTATTTCATATTTTCTTCAACTGCAAGTTTAAAATAAAAAAGAAAAGACATCATCCGATGTGGCTGAAAAAAACTGGACTTGAAAAAAGCCAAATCAAACCCGAAATTACACAACCCTATGAAACGCGAACGAAGAAAGTTCACCAATGAATTCAAGGCCGAAAAGGGTTTGAATCCCTGCCAGCGACATCTGGGAATCGCTTCGTGTGCGAACGAATGACCCTTTTTAAGGGGCATCCGAGTGAGCCGTGAAGGGCTCAGAGTGGAGTTAGGGGGAATCGAACCCCCGTCCGAATGTGCGACTACTAGCGCTTTCTACAGGTTTAGGTACCGATTGTTTTTCGTGGATCAATAGGCCCGGACCCCGCCTGTATCATCCCTTAGCCAGTGAAATAATGAAATTGGTCACTGATTACCCCAAATTCATACCCGTGCAGTTCGATTGCTCCTGATAGTTCCCGGCACGAGTCAAGGAAACCGAAGCAACTAGCAAGTGCGCTATCCGTCGGATTAGGCAGCTAGGGCGTAATTGTTTTCGCCTCTTAAAAAGTTGAAAGTTCAGATTTCGGTGCAATACTTCCAACGCACCACCTGCTTACACCGTACCCATTCACCCCGTCAATTCCGATTAACCCCAATGTTGTACTCCACAAAAATACAACTATTCACGCGCAAGCCGAAGACAAAGACCGAAATTCCCGTTTAAAATACCTTAAATGTCTTTCAATGAAAAGAAATATACTCCTTATAATTCCCATGCGCCCCATACACACTGCCCCTTAGATACCCTTTTACATCCCATAGGATTTCCCCCAAAAAAAATACACGCATAAAGCAATCATCCCTTAAATTCGTGAAGTGAATCCTCCACACCTCCCCCTCCTAATTTGCCTCAATTTGTTCGGAACCCTATTCCTAAAGGCCCAATCACCTTGTGGAGGTATTCCCAAAGACCCTAAAGAATTTCCCCAAAAAGGATTTGAAATAGTAAGCATTTTAGTAGATGCCTGCGATGGAAACAACGAAGGAGAAAACGAAATGCTTCGCCTCGTCACCGGCAAACAAGCCCTGCTTGTAAGAGATTTTAACCTTCCTCCATTTAAAAGCGGATATGTAAATTGGGGAAATAGCAGCAATCCATGGCGTGGATTTGCCAGTTCCAGCTCCGCTATCAAAGCAAAACTAAACACCCTCAATCAACAACTAAGTTCTACTTGTGGGCGTTTTATTTTCTTATCCGAAAATGATAGAATTCCACCGTACAGTCAGGTCCTATTTATTACCAGTACCGATTTCAACCCTTACGCCCATGACTTTTCACAACTTCAAGATACCCTATACCTGATTATCCAAAATGCAGGAAACACCGACGGCCATTTTGTAAATTACGGCAGCAATGCTACGCGAACCTTAATACTTAGAAATGGCAATCACCGAGATACAGTTATTTATAACCGCAGCAATTTACGCCAACTAAATGGCAACAAAGGAGCCGAAGACGGTGCTTTGGTAAATTTCACTTTTGACGGCACCGCAGAATACCTCAATTATGGTTGTAAAATACCGTTACCCCAATTTAGTCTGGATGCGGGGGCCGATCAAACCCTAAATTGTGATGCACAGTCTGTAACCTTAAACGCAAAAATAAGTGGATTTCAATGTCACTATTGGAGTACAAAAATCTCCGGTTCTGGAAAATTCCACGATTCTACTAAGGCCCTAACGCGCTATTATTTACCTAAAAACAAGCCCAGTAATATCCGGTTTTACCTTCATGCTTTTAACGCTTGCGGTTCGGAATTTATGGATAGTATTACCGTAACATTTCCAGAACCACCCTTGGCAAATTGGAATATACAAACTACATCAAACGAGATTTGTTTTACCAATCTTTCCGACGAGGCCGATTATTACTTGTGGCGTTACCATAAAAACATCAATTCCTTTGATTCTGTTTGGGGAAATTCAATCAAATCTATAAGTCCTTGTTTCCCCTTAGATTTTTTCGGAGGAACCTTGTGCTTAGAAGCATCAAACTCACAAAACGGCTGTATCGACAGTATTTGCTATTCATGGAATGGAAAAGAACCCGATAAAAACCAGGTTCCCTTTATCGAAATTGCCAATACCTTCACGCCGGGAGTAAAAGATGGATTTAACGATGAACTACGCGTTTTTTCTTGGGGAATTACCCAATTTGAATGGCATGTTTTCAACCGATGGGGCGTTGAAGTATTTAAGAGCAATAATACAGAATCCGCATGGAATGGCACCATTTATAATACGGGTAAAGAATGCCCATCGGGCAGCTATTTTTCTCAAATTATATACCAATTGGGTGATGGAATTGTACACCAAAACAGCTCCGTAATCACCTTAATCCGATAAGCTTTGGGCTCAATGCCGAATTGTTCCATGTTTTTCAAGGTTCGAGGATGCACAGGGAATACTACGGGAATATCTTTTAAAGAATCTAGGATGGCTGAAAAAACACACAAGTAAGAAGCCACAAATAACCACAATGTAGGGAAATCTGGATAAGCACCAAGATATTTGAACAATTAATAAGTGCCTCACAAGGATTTGGGGTAGAAGTAAAACAAATTAGTATATTTACGGTTCATCATAAAGAGCAATGTAAAAAACAATCGTACAGGGCATAAATAATTATCAAAACAAAAAATGAAAAAAATAATTATAACTATTTTCATTATATTCTTATTACTGAACTATAGGAATTTAAATCTCGGTTTTCTGACTATGTATTCACTGGATGAATTTGCGTTTTATGGCTCACTGAATAGAATGTATGAAGGATTTGTTAATCTAAATATTAAAGGCTTATTTTCATACGGATTTTATAGCTACGGCTTTCTATATTTCCTAACAAAACTAATCATTGCACTACCCTTCTTCTACAACGATTCTCCTGAATTAGTGATTTATTCAACAAGAATGCTAAGTGCCTTATTCGCGTGTGGAAGCTTATATCTTATCATCTCAACAATATCAAAAACAAACAAAACAATTCAATACTTATTGGTATTTATTATTATATCAATGCCTGGATTTTGGAAAAATGCACTCTGGAATCATCCTGATTGGATGATGACGTTCTTTGTATTAGCCTCTATTTTTTATCTTTCAAAAGCCAATGACCTATTTTCAACGAAATACTGGCTCTCAATTTTAATGTTCAGCATTGCAGTTTCAATTAAAGTCCAAGCATTAATGTTCATCCCAATTTTATTTGGATATATTTTGAATAACTACTTCAAGAGAATTAATAACATTCCTCAAATAATTAAAATTTCAACTATAACTGGTGCATTAATTTTTATTATTTTCATATTGAGCAATCCCTACATTTTACACCCTGATGGGTTGGAAGCCTTCTTAACCAGCTTCAAAGCCAATATGAAATCAAATGCAACAAATCACGGCAGCGGAGAATTCGTTACATTCCAACAAAAATTGAGCGAGATAATTTTTACGTTTTATTTTAATGCACTAACCTGTATCGCGCTTTTTTTAGCAAGTTTATATTCACTTTATAAAAAAAGACTCGACCTTAACTTATATAACATCCTTACCTATAGTTCAATTTTATCATTGACCTATCTTTTCCTGTTTGTCAATAAAAATTGGCAACACTATTACTTACCTATTATGCTTATTATGACTATACCAATTAGTCAAATCAAAATAAATACTAATAAATATACGATAATGTTCTTTGGAAGTATTGTATTCATTCAATTAATTGGGGCCTTCCCTATATATAAGAAACAATATAAAGAGGGGTATAATCAAAAAATTACGAATAATCTATCCTACAACCTTCAGGTTAGTAAAGATATCATACAGAAGATAGGCCCTTCCATCAAACCGGATGAAAATATCCTCATGGAGCCATATATACCCTTTGAATTTCAAAAAGTTCATTTAAAATATAATAATATCAAGCTAATTTTAGGACCATTACGAGAAGAAATGTTCAATAAATCGAGTCATGATTCAATTCATTCACAAAAACCTTTTGTAAGTATACATTATATAATATTGAAGAAAAACTCTATTTATTTCGATCCCAATCTAATAGCCCAAATGACTGAACGCAATTCCTATGAATCTGCATGTAAGCTAATCGAAAACTTAGATCATCCTGATAAAACGGGTTTTCAAAGATTTGCAGAAACCGCTGAGGTGATTATTTGGAAAAAATCAAACCCATAAAGTTATGTACACCAAAAATTATAATTATGCCTTTTTGAACAAATTGCGTCTAATTTAATTCCTTCCCCTTTTAATTGATTTTTGTATTCAATCAACTTTTCAGTTTGTTGCTGTAATTCGGGAGAAACCATACAGACTTTAAGGTCCATATCTTTAAAAACCGACCATACTTCCTTATTTAACGGGAGATAAGAAAAACAGTCTACCCAAACCCAGTTGATTTTATTGTGGAGATTTTTAATTGTATCAATACCCTCGTGTTCTGAGTATCGCAAGGCAATACGACTCTCACCCGTTTGAATTAAAGACATAATCATAGGAAAAGAACAATCTAAAAAGAAATAATCTTGAATATTATATTTTTTAATTAATTCAAGCACCCTAAACTCAATCCTTTCACTTTTTATGTTTAATATCAAAGTTCCATGTTGATATTCTTGCAGGTATAATTCAAAATCAACCCCATCAATGAACGGGTCATGCTGAATAATTAACCGATCTCCAAAATCTCTTATATCAATTTCAGCACCAAAGTCACAGGGTAAACTATGCAATTCTTCAATTGTATTTATTCTATGTGCAATAAACCTCATTGAAAATTTCTTTTTAATTTAACACTGAAATCAAGAGTCCTTTTGATAAATTTCCATTTGGAAGCAATCCCATTATTCCAACTTGAATTCCCATGAATTCTACTTGGGAAGAGCACTGGAAATCTAACAATATTCATACCAAACATTTTGGCTTTATAAAGAATAAATAAATCCAAAGAAAAATCTTTAGGACAATCATTATATATTTTATCGAAAAAAACAGCTGGAAAAATATTGGGTTGTGCATTTATATCCCATAACCAAGTTCTAAGATAAAAAGACTCAAAAAAGCTCATACCAATAGTAAAAAATCTATCAAAAAATGGCCTTCCTTTTCGGTCTCCTTTGACAAAACACAAACTTGGATTGAGGCTATTCTCCAGTATTTTTAACGCCTTTATGATATCTGCTGGGTCCGTTTGCATATCCGCATGCGTATACCCAACAAATTCCCCTTTTGCCATTCTCAAACCAGAACTAATTCCATTTCCATACCCTTCATTAACCATTATCCGCAGGCTTTTGGCGAACCTATATTTAGGGAGTAGTTCTTGAATGATATCCTCTGAATCATCATCTGAACCATTATTGACCAAAATAACTTCAATATCATCTCTATCAATAATCTTATCAAATCTTTGAAAAATTAAAGGAATGTTTTTAGCTTCATTGAAACAAGGAACTACAATCGAAAGTTTTACAAGGTTATTCATACTGTTGATGAAAATTAGTATATTGACTATTTAAAGCAAATATTTTATCTTTATTTACACTACTATCCAATTCAAGTTGATAAGGATGCCAATTACATTTATGAAAAAAACTTTGCCAGTACACAAATGTTTCATAATCAGCTGGGGTACCCCAACAAACATAATGATCTACTTCAAAAACTTTAACTCTATATCCCAAATTAATTAAAATACCCATTACACTATCTACATAATATTCAGAATTTACAGTTATTGAATCATCTATTTGTTTATTAAATCCTTCTAAAAAAAGATCAACATTTCTAAACCAAAATGTTCCAACGATTGCATGATCCTCATAAGGATCATTTGAAATTGGCACCTTCACTGAAACTCGTTTTGCCAAAATAGAACCATCTTCCACCGTTTCAACCCAACCATACATTTCCGGATTATTCTTACTACTCTGATGATTCTTAAAAGTAAAAATAATAGCATCCGTATCAGTGTCAAGAATTAAAGATTCGAATTTTTCTTCATTATAGATTATCCCATTATCAGTAGCTGAAATTAATAATGAATGTGATACATTCACATTCTTTAAGCCTTTACTACAGGTGACGGACTGACCTTGAGTCACCTCTTCTAACTCAATTATCTCAGATTGAGGAAATTCAAGTTGAAGTATCCTTTTTAATGGGTACTGATTTAAATGTTCTTTTAAAACTACAAATTTATACGATTCGGTATGTGGTAAGGATTTAGCTGCCTGGATAATCATGGGTTTCCCACTAACAGAAATTAATGGTTTGGGGTCAGAGTAACCTTCAGATTGGAACCTGCTACCTCTTCCTGCCAGTGGAATGAGAGTAACACTATTTTTTGTGATCAATGATTTTTCTACTTGTTGGCACGCACTTTTGAAAAAATCCGACCATTTTTTATACTCCTCTACATCCGATGGCGTACCCCATTGTAACATATGCTGAATCTCGTATATCGATATACTAAGTCCATCATTAACCATTAAGTTATAAACCAAGGAAACATAAAATTCGCCATTTAAATCCAAATTTCTTTCCAATAACCTTGTAAAATATTTTTTTACAAATTCACCCTTTCTAAAATAATAGGTTCCATTCGAAGCAAATTCGGACATCCGATTATCGGTAAAGGGTTCCTTTTCCTTTATTTCTAACATCCATTGCTTATCCTCTTTGATAAATGCATAATTAGTGCTACCTAACATATGGGGATGAAATCCTTTGTATGAAGGAATTGCACCATCCGCCTTTCGATCGCGTGTATGTCTTAAAAAATTTGAATAATTCCAATAGGTCCCAAAATCACAATAATTCACAATCACCTCCTCATTATCATCTATAAAATCCAAGATGAGTGAAACGGCATAAACAGGGCCCTTTTTGTGATTTGGAATTTCAATAATATTCGAGTTAGGCCTAATCGACTCCAGAATTGACCTCATATTTGTTTCATTGAGGTGCCTGGAATTACAAATAAATGTAAATTTATCTTCTCCAGAAAACAAATCACAAACATGTTCAATAATTGGCTTACCATCAATCTCAATTAGTGGTTTTGGGGTTACATACCCAGCATCAACAAATCTATTGCCCATGCCAGACATTGGTATAATAATATGCATATATTAAATTTTTTGTCTGTGTTTTTCTGCTTCCCAATTATTCAAATAATCCAATTCCTCGCGATCTAATAATTGAATATCCTTACCCATATTATTAGAAAAAACAATAATTTGGAACTTTAATACTTCTTCGATTTCTTTAGCTTTCTTAGTATTCTTCGCCAAAATAAACAAATGGTTCTTGTAATAAACTATCTTCGGCAAACTTTTGAATTCATTTAAATACTCTTTAATAGAATCAAAACTATCTAAATCACTTAATTTCAAACCCCTATACCCACAAAAAACCATTCCATCAGGGCAAAAAGGAGCGTTTAAATACAAATCAGCATTATTTATTAATTCATTATAAATATGACGATCCTCCGATAAATATACAATACCATCATATTCGATTTTGTTTTTTAATAAATTACTAAACTTAGTAACTGTTTTATACCTACTAAAGTCGACACTTAAGTATTTTTCTATTGTATCTAATACCAATTCAGTAAAATAGTAAATTTCATTTTCAACATCCGAAGAAACAATTAATCCATGATTTTTAAGAAAATATACTTTCGGCGGATTTTTGTATTCCGATAATTTATTATTTAATTCAATGGACAATTCAATACCTGGAGTTTTATATGGCAAGGTACAATAATTCAAATCACGAAAAATTTCAGAAAGAATAATATCGCAATCCAATCGAGCCAACAAGATATTAAGTACAACAGGATGCGTATGCAAGGTAAATTTATAAAGAAAGGCATGTAAGGTAGTTTCAATTGAGGGACGAGAATTATTTTGTAGTGAAGTAGAAATTACATTTTGAGCGAAATTTTCTCTATCGTATTTCGAATCAAGCCCATCTAAAACTTCACCTTGAAAAATCTCTCTCACAATGGATAAATCTATAATTGAAAAACCAAACTCCTCTGTTAATTCACTTAATGAAACCCCCGAGGATTTTATTAACATTAAATCCTTTCCATATTTCACGGATGAATTTCCTCCACCCGCTTGGATTAAGTCAAACCTTTCTCCCGCAAATTTTGAAATTCTCACTAAAGAGCTAATTGCATTTATCATAATGTACCTAATTCATTAAAATTGCAAAATCTCGTATATTCTAGATTTTCAGAACTATCCTGAATGGATTGTTCGCATTTCCAAAATGCATCAATCCCTAAATCTATTGCGCCTTTAATGTCTTTTTCGAAATTATCTCCTATCATACAAACTTCATTCGGTTTCAAATCCAGTTTCAATAATGCTAATTCAAAAATCAGAGAATTCGGTTTTTCAACCCCTGCTTCCTCGCTAGTTACTAAATGACCACCAAAATCCATTAAACCAAGTACATTCAATTTCCTATGTTGTATATGAGCCGTTAAATCCGTTAAATAACAAATCCTGAAACTATTATTCTTGACAAACTGAAGTGCCCCATCAAATAAACGCATGTTTTCTAAAAAGGCATCCCAATATAAATTATACAATATTAATGTGTGTTTAAGAGGATTGATGCCTAAACGTTCACATAATCCTTGAAAATACAACATTCTATTGTGCGAAGACGCAGTGTTATGCAACCGCTTATTCACTATTTTTCGAGAAAACAGGAAATGTGTTTCAAATTGAGATTGATCACAAAAAGCATGATTATGACAATAATCAATAACCTTTTTTAATCCAAGCATATGACACTGGTCATAATCATATAACGTATTATCGATATCTAATAATATACCCTTATAATTGAACATTTTTAATTTTTGACTTTTAACTGCTCACTAATAATTTTCATTGTAATTAATTGAACTAAACCATCAACTCCATTTTCCCAAATGGCTTTGGGGCTAATTATATCTGTTAAATTTGGAATTAATTCAAATGCAACATTTTCATATTCTAAATCATCAATACATCTAATATCTAAAAATTGAGTATTCAGATCCGTGTTATAATCCCAAGTATAGTCTCCTTTTAGTTTAGTCAATAATGATTCCAAGTGCACATTTGCATCTAAAGTAATTTTCAAACCAATAGTTACTTCTTGATTCAATTCACCTTCAATTAATTCATTAATTGGATAGTAACGCAAAATCAAGTCGGCAAAATTCTTTTGTGGGTGAATATACTTTATGGCATCTTCCAATCTTGAATCCATTTGTTCTTGAATACTTTTCAACGTATATCCGCGTTTCTGAGTATCTCGAGTAATTTTCCAATGCCGTCTAAGTTTTTCATCCGTATCAAGGTAAATCTTCAGATCAATAGTTTTTCTCATCTTCGGCAAATAAAAAGGATGCAGCCCCGCAATAACTAAAAATTCCCTTGGTACAACTTTTTTAGGGGAAGTAAACGTACCCGTGCTATGTTCATACTCACTTCTAAAAATAATTTGATTATTTTTCAAATCTGAAATCGCTTCAGCCTGTTTATGTATAAAATTTGCTTTAGGATCTAAATGCGTAAACTTCGCCCAGTTCTTATCGCCACGTGCCCACTTATGTTCTCCATCTCCCTCAATTTTCAACAATTTATCTCCAAACAACTGGGATATTGAATCTAATAATCTAGATTTTCCAACTCCGCTGTCACCTCCAATACCTATAGCTAAATTTCCATTTCGCTTATAAAGTGCATTACTTTTTAAGCCATATGAGTAAAACGTATACATAAGTGCTAATAACGAAACCTCTAATAGGGTAAAACCTATATTTTTAAAGAGGGCATTATTTATCTTCAAATCGACGTATTGACCAATAAAAAGAATGTCCTGATATTCAGATTGATTTAACAGCACAAAAAACAACAAATAACATATAGTAAAGAAGACGTATAAAAAAGAATCCACATTTTTAGAGTTGCTTCTAATAAAGTATATCGATGTGAAGGGGACCATCCATAAATACCACGCAGGTTCTGGTTTAATAAATATTAAAACCACTGTAAATAAAAATCCAAAATAAAAGAATAACAGATCTTGATTCACTCTCTCTCTGTTTAAAAAATGGAGATATACCGAACTGATTGCCGCAATAGGCAGAATTAATTTCAAATCCGCGATGTTATAAAAAGAGCTTAACAAAGCATCTTGCTTAGGGTTATTTAAAACCATCGAAATAAAACCCTCACTCAAGCAAAAAGGCAAATCCAAAACAATCAATAAAGTCAAAGAAATACCAACAAAACGCAAGCATTGCATAAATCCATGCTTTTTTATTAGAAAAATCAATAACAAGGGCAATGCCATGACCACATGAATTTTAGTCGCCAATGCTAATCCAAAAATTATTGCACTTTTGTTATACTGTTCAATGGTTAAGTAAAATACACAAACAAACATTAAAGCAGTAGGTATGATATCTAATTGCGAATGAACATAAGTTGCATAGATGACAACTGGATTGGCAAAATAAAATGTTACTATTTCCCTGACCTTAGATTTAAACATTAAAATCAAAAAATAAAATATCAATAAATCAGCCAACAATAGAGGCACTTTAAGAATAAAACTACCTATACCTAACAGTTTTCCGAGTAGTGCAAATGGGTATAAAACGTACAACATCAACCCATGATATGGAAATGCATCTAAAGATAATTTATTTCGCACATAATAATCCCAAGGATTCAAATTTTCACTCGAAATAGACTTAAGAAAAGGATAAAACAAATTTTCAGAATAACCAGAACTAAAAATAACTAAAAATATTATTTTTACAATTAAAACAAGTGCAATAAATACACCAGACTCTTTTCTGTAACCGCTCAAATTCATCTGATTACAAATTTAGCACAAAACAGATAAGACCCAAAATTACATCCCATAAATTCAATTAAGTTTCAAAAACCAATAATCACCAGATTTGAACAATCTAATTCAAGAACAACGGGCAACTTATATCATTAAAAATCAAATTATTAAGCTCAAATGAAAACCGAGTTACTTAGCTTAAGGAGAAACCTAGAAATATAAACGTTACCTCTTTTACAATCCATGCTCATTTTTGTAGTTTGCAAGTCTAATTTCATGAAATGTTAGGTATTTAAAAACAACCAATTACCACTGTCATTAACTCATTAATCACACACACAAGTAAAAATATCAAAACAGTAAAATATAAAATACACAGTGATTAACTACATTTGCAAATATTTACCTGGACAAATTACAAATATACTCATTGAAGAATTATTTAGCTAAGAAATACACCAAAAAATTTCAAGCATTCAAAATCATGCATTTAACATTTAATAAAAAAATCAAGAATTTTATTTCAATCGCTTTAATAATTTGTATTACCTCAGTAGGCACTTTAGTCCGTTATAATCTTTTAG
>CBFHGY010000071.1:0-11513 GCA_965655465.1 Bacteroidia bacterium
TACAGGATTTTTACTATCGAAATATCATAATTACAAAAATTTTCTGAAAAAATCCAGACTCCCGTCATTTATTTTCTTCTTAATTACAAATATTATTATTGTATTAATTTGCAAAACTCTATTCCCAGATAATTTCCTTGGAGCATCTGCTATCGGCTTATCAATCCTCAATTTTTCTTGGATGCACATAATTTACTCTGTTCAATCAAACTCGTACGTTGTTGGTGTTTGTTTCCTACTTGCATTTATTCTTTTGGTTCTTAAAATAAATAAAATACCTAATTATTTAAAATCTATTATTTTTTTTATCATCCCCTTTATAATACTTTTCCAATATCAACTTATTATTTTCATAGTTGCATTTGGCATTGTTTGGTTTTGGCAAAACGCTAAAACAGGGATTAGGCATACTAAAGAAAATATCAGTTCGCTTTTTTTCATGGTGGTAAGTGTGCTATTTATTTATTTTACATTTATCCGTAAAGTGAGCCACAGGGGTTTAAATTGGAATACGGGTCCGAACAATGAGTTTCTATTTCAATTACCTTCCTTTAATGACCTGCTTGTTTACCCCTTTAAATATTTTATCAAAAACGGGGTGATAACCCATGATTCTATTATATCTCCTATACAGTCTGGAACACTTACAAGTATGTTTTTAAGCACGTTTATCCTCATATTTTCAATTTTAGGCCTAATTTTCCTATTAAAATCAGAGGATAAAAAATTATTTTCATTAGGACAGTTCACCATTATAAGCGCTTGTATATATTCGTTATTGATAATATCAAACACCTTTGTCTTGAGTCCAACTAGACACAATTTAATTCTACTTAGTTTTCCAATATATTTATTCCCATTAGGCCTATTGTATTTAATTAAAAATCTAAACACCTTAACCAAATCTGTGGCTTTCAATGCATTATATTTAATTCTTTTTTTAGCCAATTATAAGTCGATTCAATCCAAACGTATTGATGTATTCGATGAAATATATTTTGAAAACCTGATTTCAAAATACCAAGTTTCAGACATCTGGAGTTTGGATTATACTGCAAACCATTTGTTCACTAAGACAGTACGTATGAAATTTCAAAGAATCAATTTTCCAAAAGTTTCTAAATTAGATTCGACTAGCATCCGATTACAATTTGCAGATAGAAGTTTTGGGGCTTTAACTAAATCTGTAGAGTATTCTGAACCTAAATCTGAGAATCACATATTGATTCTATCTCATAGATCACCCATAAAAACGGACTTGTTATTCCAGGGAAATTCTCAGTTAGTTTACGAATATAATATTTCTAATGATGTTGAAATTTCACCTTCAACTTTAACAAAAAACGGAACCAATTCATTATATATAAAGATAATAACCGTCAAATAGAAATTACACAATTAATACGTAGACAACTAAGCCAAATACTGTTTAATAATCGCGTAAACATGCCCAATCGAAAAAAACCTCGGTATTTTTCGATAATTATTGTATCGCGGACAATTTCTGACTTGGGAATTAAAACGGTGTCGCATCGTTTCCCAACGCTACTTTTCAACTTTTTAGTGTGAGTAGCATCCTCACCAAAGCCAATATTTTCTACTTTACTGCATTTTGGATAAACACAAAGTCCATGAACTTGAAAATGGTAAAACGCCCATTGAATTGCCCATGAATTAATATTACCCCTAAATTGATTTCTTAACATCCATGGAAGGTCAACTCCACCACTTTGAAACTGTTTCAACCTGCGATAATCTGCTAAAACCGACTTTGGTATTGCATCCAATTTAAAACCTGTCCATTTCTCACGCCATGTTGCCCAACCCCAACTATTTGGCCGAGGAAATAAAAACACGTCTTCTGAAATTTCCATATTATTAAAATGCGAAAATCCAGAAACGCTATAAATATCTCCACGATTAATATAAACAGCTAATGCATCATCCATAAATTGCAGGAAATCATTAGAAAAAATCAAATCATCTTCTAAAACAATTACGGTACCATATTTTTCTAAAATATCTGTAACCCCTCTAAAAACGGAAACCGCTAATCCTAAATTCTCATTACGTGTTATCACTGTAACGTTCGAATCTTGATTCAATAAATTTAAAAAATCCCGAACAGCATTCCATTTCTCGATGTTCGAATTATTTTTTAGACCATCATGATAGATAAAAATAGGTCTGCTTTCAAAACCAGCACAACGGGTCAGACTATTCCATGTTTTTACCAGAGCCTCTAAGCGATTGTATGCAAAGATTACAACGGGATTCATTTGTTCCGTTAAATATCTAAACAATTCCCAGCACGATAAAAAATACTCGTACTTGATTTCATTGGGATGATGGGTGGAATTCCTGTTAGTTGTATTTCCTTAAATCCAACTTCTTTAAGAAATACCTTACCCTCTTGATATAATATCCTGTCTGAATTATCCAAAATCAAAACTCCTCTATCAGTTAACACATTATAGCTATTTTTAATACATTCAACCCTTCTTCTACCATCAACTACAATAATGTCAAATTTTTCTTTGAGCATTGCCGCTTTATGAACGTATTCAAATGAACTCACCTCCTCGAAGTATAGAGAAGTATTTTTAGCGATATGCTTACCCAAAATTTCCATCCATACTTTATCACTTTCTACTGCGATAACTTTAAGTGCCTTTTTTGCAAACCAAAGAGTAGAATTTCCAGCGCCATATTCAAATACCGTTAAATCCTTAGTAATGCGATTCTCTAAAAAATCAATCATACTATAGGGATACCAAGGCATAGGGTTGCCATTTGCATCTACCGATCTTTTAGTTCGAAAGCTTCGAAACCAACCATTTTCCTTAAGGTCGCTTTTTACAAAAAGCTGCACTGCCGGACCAATATTTGTCGTATTTAATAATTTCCAAATTAACTTTCTCATTTCTCTTTATTAACCATTGCGCGATTTAGCAAATATCAGATTTTAATTGTGGAAAACCCAATATCACAAACAATGAAAAAGCATCCTTATTCGTAAAACGCCTAAATTTGCAAAACAGAACCAAATGGGAATAATCATTCGACAATCCTTTAAAGCGGCTATTTCCAACTACATTGGTGTCGGGTTGGGCTTCATATCCTTAATTTATATCCTCCCTCTTGTATATTCTCCTACAGAGTTAGGAGCATTGCGTTTACTTACAGAGTTAGGGGCAGTTATTGGAAGTGCTGGATTACTAGGCACATCCTATTCCATCAACAGATTTTTTCCTTATTTTAAAAATCCACCTAAAAACAATGGCTTCTTTTTTTGGGCCTTGTTAATTCCCACTTTTGGATTTGCTGTAATTCTATTTTTATACCTAAATTTAAAAACCAGTTTTTTTGCTTTTTTCAAATCCGACACCCAATACATCGAAATAATTTTCCCCATGCTCATTTTTCTTATTATAGGATTTATGGGTCAAACTGTTTTCGAAACTGCATCTGCCAACCATGGCAGAATTGCGATTCCCAGCTTTCTAAGAGAAATTTGGATACGCGGATTTTTAATTATTACCGCGCTGTTTTATTATGGTTCATATTTAACCTTCACGCAGGCATGTTGGATGGTCGTTCTCACCTATTTAAGTGCAATGATTGCAAACATGGTCTATTTGCGTTCTCTTACGCCTATTTCCTTAAAACCTAATTTTATATTCCTTAAAAACAACCCCGAGATTAAAAAGGACGCCTTGAAATTTACAGGGTGGCTATTTATCTCTAGCACAGCAACGCTTTTTATAAGTAAAGTGGATTTCTTAATGGTTTCTGCGAGCCTTTCTTTGTCAGAAACTGCAATTTACAGCATTGGATTTTACATTGCAGTACTGATTGAGATTCCAAAACGCACCATTAATCAAATTGCGACTCCCATTTTATCGGATCATTTAAAAAATAAAAGATTTATTGAAGTTTCCCTGTTATATAAGCAAATCTCAAATAATCAATTTCTTCTTGGCTCTATATTATTCTCTTTTATTTGGATAAACACCGACTTACTCTTTACGTTTATGCCCAATGGCCAACTTTATCAGGAAGGTAAATATGTAATTTTTATAATAGGAATAGCCAAGCTATTGGAGATGTTAATGGGTGCATCAAGCGCCATTTTACATAATTCGAATCACTATGCTTGGAACTTTATTACTTCCATATTTGCAATTGTCAGTGCAATTGGATTAAATCTATTATGGATCCCAAAATATGGTATAAACGGAGCAGCAATGGCTACTCTAATTACCATGTTAATCCTTTATGGTGCTATGACGTTAATTGTTAAATTGAGAATGAATTTACAACCGTTTCAAAGGTCACAATTATTTACTGGCGCCGCTTTAATACTTTGCATAGGTATATCTGTCATTCCAATGGAGTTAACGGGAGGCTACCTAGCAAATCTTGTATTAAAAAATACAGCGACTGTCGCAATATACTTTTTCTTGATTACAAAGTATAAGGTGTCTGATGAAGTGCGATTATCCTTAGAAACGCTACTTCACAAATTTAAATAGCAATAATCTTACTTCTTACGGTTTTTGTACAAACCGTATACCAATGCGCTACCCACTACACTTACAATACCGCCATCTACCGGTACCGCTACATCGATAACATCGTCGTCAAAAGAAGCCTGCGAATATGCAACGGCAAAAACACAAAATGCGAAAACCAAGAGTAAAGTGACTTTTTTCATCATCACAAAATTACATAGCAGTAGGCATTCTTCAAAATACCAAATCAATATTTTCGTTAAGATAAAACATGATAACTTTGTAACATGCGTCGTAACCTGCAGATTATTCTCTTTTCCTTGGTTCTTTTCTGCTCTAATATGCTGCATGCTCAGTATTGGAGAACGTTCACCAATCCAAATTATAAATTACATTGGTTACTTAACGATAGTCAATGGGTTAAGGCTAAAAAACTACTACCAAAACTACGGGTATCAACCGATACCATTAACCCCATTTATTGGCATAGTTTAACCCGTATTGCCCTGCATCAACAACAAACCGATTCTGCCATCTTTTTTGCCAGAACTACCTGTATTTACATGGAAAAGTTACAAAAAAGTACAGTTGAATACGACGCATTTCGACGCATTTACTTCCTTGATGCGTACTACTTGGATTTGTTTTATAGGAAACTACTTTACCAAAAATATGAAACCGAAAGGTCTCCTACATCTATAATTGCCAATCAACAACTACTCGGATTTTTCATTAACGAGCTGCAATCGATTGCCCCCTTTATCTCTCTACAAAACATAAATCGACAAATTACCCTTCCCTCAATAACCCTTAATTTAAATGCACTTAACGATACGATTACCCACTATAGAATCCTGAATGGAAAACAAACTTCTAAAGTCTTGGAATACCTCAATGGGCTTGGAAATTCTCCCCAACAAATTCAACTACTTCCTCCACACCTGCAATCCTTTTACCAACAAGCTCGTGATTCCTTTTATCAATGGACCTACGAAACCGTTCAAGAGCAACATACCGAAAAATCCTATCTTGAATTTATTGCACAGTATCCTAGTGCGCCACAAACGAAAAAGGCCCTGAACGAGGCCGATGAACTTGCGTTTTCTGCCTGCAGAAACGCCCATAACGCCCAAAGTTATAACCTTTATATCCAAAATTATCCCTTTGGCCGTTATCGAAAACAAGCCAAAATGCTGCTCCGCTACCTCACTGTTGTGCCCGTTCCCTATGCACGTGGAGATGGTAAATATGTATTCGTAGATTCCATAAATATGAGACCTTGGATCGATTCAACCTACGACTTTGCCTACCCTTTTTGCTTAAAACACCATAAATCCTGGAATCCCAGCGCTTCAACCCTTATTTCTGGATGTGCTTTGGTCATGGTTACCGATGAATTTGAACGTAATCAATGGTATTACATCGAAAAAGACGGCAGTCCCCTGAACGATAAACGCTACGATGAAATTCGCCAAATTTCTTCCCAAATTGCCGTGGTTACAAAATCTAACCACTATGGTATTATCGATAGACTCGGCCGTGAATTGCTTCCCCCAATATTCAATAAAATCTTTTTCGACACCTTAAACCGAATCGGGTTTGTACACAACGGTGAGTTTTGGGCCCTATTTAATTCCAATGGAAAGCGCATAACGAAATTTGAATTTACCTCCTTTGAAGGACTCGATGAAAACATTCCCGTAGATTGGGCGCATTTCCACGATAACCGTATTTGGGTTCGCAATGAAACAACCCAATTTTTCATTGATTTTAATGGAAATCAATTTTTCTTGGGAAGTTTTACAAAATTAGAACCTTTCTATAAGCAACACAGTATTGCCAGTTTATCCAAAAATCGACAGCTATTAATCGATACAGCAGGTAATGCTAAAAGTGATACGTTTACCAAAATTGAGTCTTTATATCCTGGTATCTACAATGCCTTCGTTCAATCAAAACCAAAACAACAAACGTTGTTGATTCTTGATTCGAATCTGCATGTGAAATCCTCTCATTACGCCTCAGAAAAAACAATTAAAATGGCATGGTATTGGAACAATCCCCTATTTCTCGTTGAAAACAAAAACGAAATTTCCATTTATAATGCCTTGGACTCTCTAGTATACAAAGGGAAAAATCAAGAAGTTTACGTTCATGCTAATACGATTTTTGTACAAAACATTCGTAAAAACCCCAAAACACGACTCAGCCCAACTTTTAAAAAGTGGTTCAATCCGTATAAAAATGCTTTTAGTGAAATAAGTGCAGAATATATAGGGGTTCTAGCCAAAGAAAGAATTAGCGTTTACCAACAACAAAAAGCCTTCTTATTTGCAATTAACGAGCAACAAATTCCCTTTTTTCAAGAAGATAGAAATACCCAAGACATCACACAAATCAACGATATTCATCAGTTAAATAGGGAAACTAATTTCCTTATTCACACAGATTCCATGCAGGCTGTTAGTGATGAAAATGGACGTATTACGTTGCCATTTACCAAGGGTCAAATTGAAGAATTTTCAACTGACCTATTTTGGATAAGTACCGAAAATGGTTCTTTTATCGTAAATAAAAAGAATCAAAAAATATTGGGACCCTTTGAAGAAATCAATGAAGATGGTTTCCCCGGGTATTGGTTAATCAAACAAAACGATCGATGGATTTGGGTGGATTATAAAAAGCGCCTATTTAGCGAGTCCATCTAAATGCTTCGATACCGTTTGGGCGTTCCCACCGCGTGTGAACGTAATAAATTCATGACAGGTAGTATCTGTACTGGAACCGTAATCTACAAATATTCTCTGAGTTGCATCGATATGCTGAATATCCACCCTTCCTTTAACGATACCCCATTTGCAGGCATTCACGAAATACAAAGAATCTTTGATCGTACCATTATAAAATCGACCTTGTCGATTTCGTGCATACGAAGTTCCCCATACTGACCACCAGTCATCTTGAGTCGTTTGAGTGCTTTCCCCGCGCACTTTAACGCGAACATATTCGTTTGTCCATTCAAAATTATAGGCGGGTTCCAATAAAGTAATATTGGATTCAACCCCCCAAAGAGTATGATTAAATTCGTCTAAACCCCAGTTCAAGACCTTAATTGTACCTGTAAAATTCCAATCATTTAATCCAAAACCGGTATTCAAGGTAATGATCATTTCTGATCCGGGTGTGTTCAAGTCGCCGTACCAAACCGCCTGCATCGTGCCTTTTCTCCTAACTCCATCATAAATCTCATTATAATCTGGGGTATAATTAAAGTTTAGCGTGTGTTTGCGTTCAATGGCATCGTAATCATATTGGATTTCTCCTGCATTACTCAATACGTAACTCGGATCCAAGACATTAATTTGAGCATCTTCCACCAAACGCAGAATTTTACCACAATGTACATCTGGAAAATAATTGTCCCCTACCGAATTCTCTAAGGTTTGTGGGTACAAATGACAGCTAGAAATCCATGTAAGCCCCAAACATAAAGTTAAGGCAGAAATAAGTGTAAAAGCAGATTTAGGCAATCGAATCAGTCGGGATTTAAGGTTCATTTCGGTACAAAATTCCTTACAAAAGTACGCAAACGACTACTTTTTATTCCAAAACCATGCATTTAATGCACCAATTATTGCGAAAGGAATCAAGGCATCCAAAAAACTTGCCATTAAATCAAAGGTAGGATACCATATATGATTGGTATAACTGTAGTAGAAAAAACCAAATATTCCTATTCCAAGAACCCAACCCATTGATTTCAAAAGGCTCTGTGGACCTATGGCATTCAACAATAAAATTAGAAACAAACCACCAATCCAATCCACTAAAAATCCTCGAAGCATATTCATACCCATACTCATTTCATGGGCATTATAATAGGTCACAAACATCCACGGTTTGCCCATGTAGGAACTCCAAATTTTCTGTGCTTCTTCTGTAGGAATTTCAGGAGAAACGGATGGAATCAGATAGCGACCGTCTTGTAATTGAAGTCCATTCAACAATTGCTGAATGGTGTCTTGTTTAGGCGTATATTTTTGGGCGGTGCCGTGAAAATTACCCGCAGCCCAAGAAACAAACTGCCATACAAATAATACAATACCAATAGTTAAAGAGGGGAAGAACCATTTTTTCATAAGGCAATTTACGAAAATTTCAAATCTTTCCAATTCGATGATTTTCGTTTATCGCAAAAAACCTGATATCTAAACTTATTGTCACAATTACAAAAACATTTGATATTTAAGGTTCATAACCTATTTTTGGGAATCTATGTTTAACAAATACGCTGTTATGTTCCTATCTATAGGATATATGTTCAACTTAAATGCTCAAAATCTTCCTTTAGATTTTGAAAACACCCAACATCAGTTTACCGTTTTCGGTGGAGTAGAATTCTCCCGAGTAAAAGATCCTTTACGACCAAATAATAATGTAGGTTCCTTTAAAAACACAGCCGGTGGTAATTACGAAGGTGCATTTATCGATTTAAAAAGCGGTATAAATCTTGATTCATCTCAAAAAATTATATTTTCCGTATTTCATACCACAAGCGACAGTTTTAGTGTGCAATTCAAACTCGAACAAAGCACCAGCGGTCAACCCGATATTTTTGTACAAAAACGTTACAAAACCAGTACCTGGTTAACCGATTCCTTTGACTTTAGCAAAGCTCAAATCGTTGATGCCCAAACCCAAATAGTGGGTAAAGGCAACTACAAAAGATTCACCCTCTTTTTTGATGCGGGGATATCCAAAGCCGGGCAATATTACCTCGATGATATAAAGGGATTTATCCCTTCTGGGGGAAGTCAACAAAACACTGGAGTAACGCATTATGGGAAACTGGTTTGGGCCGATGAATTCGACTATTCAGGAGCGCCTAAATCCGAGAATTGGCATCATCAAGTTATTGCTCCTAATAACGGTTCCTGGTTTAATGGAGAAATACAACATTATACCGACAAAATAGATAACAGTTATGTAAGTGAGGGCAGCATGAAAATCGTCTTAAAAAAAGAGCGCTATACCTTCGAAAATAACACTAAAGAGTATACTTCTGCCCGTTTGAATTCAAAATTTGCCTTTACATACGGGCGGGTAGATGTACGAGCTAAAATTCCTGCGGGGAACGGAGTATGGCCGGCAATTTGGACCTTGGGAACCAATGTGGGTGAAACCGGAAACTATTGGGGAAGAGATGCCAATACGGTGGGATGGCCAAAATGCGGAGAAATCGATATCATGGAAAGTTGGGGCCATAATCCCAAATACGTTTCCTCAGCGGTTCATACCCAGGCGCGTTTCGGCGGAGTGGAAACCGGAGGTACTTTTTTACCCGACCCTTATAATAACTATCATGTATACTCTTTGGTTTGGTCACCTGAAAAACTTATGTTTTTTGTAGACAGCGTCGAAATTTACACCTACCAACCCGACCCATTAACGGTTGATAACTGGCCGTTCACGAAAGATCAATATATATTATTGAACGTGGCGGTTTTGCCTCAGGTAGATGCCAGTTTTGATTCTGCTCTTATGGAAATTGATTATGTGCGGGTGTACCAACAAGGCAAGGACAGCGGTACGTTGAACAGGGGCAATATAAAGACTGAAGAAACGGGTAAAATCTATCCCAATCCGGTAAAAAATAAAATCTTTATTGAGAATATTAATAAGTACGAGGGTTACGTTATAATGGATATGGGGGGCCGCGTAGTAAAGCGTGGTTTATTACAGGGAACAGATGGCATTGCCGTACAAGAATTGGCAGGGGGCTTATATCATTTGCGACTTATGGAGGCATCAAATTCAGACCACGAAGTACGCGAGGTATATTTCCGTGTGATCAAAGAATGACGTATCTTTGCGCGGCCTAAGGCAATGGTCCCGTAGTAGAATGGATACTACGTGAGTCTCCGGAACTCAAGATCCGCGTTCGATTCGCGGCGGGACCACTTTTAAAGTGCTGGCAATCTAGGAGTTATTGAGAATAAAACTCTTATCAAGCACTTTTTGATTAGTCGTTTTTTTCAATTTTACTGGGCAGAATCGTTAACTCGCTCCATTTCCCTAATAAGTCGCCGCTTTGCGCTGAATTCTAATCGAGCTTTTTCACTTTCATAAAAAGGTTGAACTTTTGAAATTCCTCAAGCGTCGGACATTGGTCCTATCTTCGCCAAGGCGGTTAAAAATTTATTTTCGACAGGTGAGATTTAGAATTGCATTTAAGTAACAGATATTTTGACATTACCTTTAAAATGATTATTTGTAAGTTTGTTAAATGAAAATTCAAATTTTATTGTGCCTTTGTTGTTTTTTTCTTTCAACCGCGAGAGCTCAGGTTTTAGCTACTACAGAAGGTGATAAAACGGTTGTTTTGTTCGCTGATGGAACCTATAAATATGGTTCTAAGATAAAAACGGATAGCGGCAAAATATTAATACTTTTCTCTGATGGTACTTTTCTCCAACCTTTAAAAAGTAGTCCATTGAATATTGTTAATTCTAACGATTTTATTGAAGCATCATTTCCCGGTGGCGAAGCTGCATTCCATGATTATGTAGCTAAAGAAGTTCAATATCCTGTTAGGTGTAAGGATGAAAGAATAAAGGGTTCGGTTTTATTGAGATATTTAGTTGATAAGTCAGGTCGTATTTCACGAGTGAGCGCCTTAGAGGAGACCAAAAGTTGTCCAGAGTTTACCGAAGAAGCTATCCGTATAATAAAACGTTCTCCCCGATGGATACCCGCTCAACAGAATGGCGAGTTTATTGATTCCTGGCGAGAATCCCCAATTCGATTTAAAGGAAGATAGTACATTTAACATTAGTTAAGTTTTATTCATATCTCACTTTTCCTCCTTTTCTAGGCTTTATCCCCATATTAACCTATTCGATTTCGAAACCGGGATGGGAGTATGCAATTATAGACTTGTGGCCAAAAATTTTTAATACCCTCAATATTTCCCGGAGATAGGCACCTAACGAATCGGGG
>CBFHGY010000072.1:0-9905 GCA_965655465.1 Bacteroidia bacterium
ATGGAATTCTTCCCCAGAAAGATCCAGTCAAAATCTAGAAACGGTTTCACGTATCGACACCTTAATAATCCGTCAAGATATTTTTCATCGCGACACCCTCTATCTTAAAGAAGTCATTCATACGGTTAACGCCGGGCCAAATCAAATTTCCACCGGCTCTATACAAGGTGGATCAACATACGCTCAACCCCATAATCTCGAAACGTTTAGTCGTGTAGAAATTGCATCATCCACCCCAGAAATTCAAAATCTCTCAATTATCCCCAATTCAAATACAAGAAATACCGGTATGCCAACTAGTTCTCAGTTAGCTACAGATGGAAATATTGAAGTTGACTCGTCTCGAGGAAACCTAACCCGTATATTTAAAATCGAACAACAAAATGTATGGGATGGCGATTCCATTGGGCAACTCCAATTAGATACGATGGAACAGAACCTTGTTCAAACTTCGCACGCTCAGCTCGCAAACACCGCACTTGACACGGCCGCTATTTACATTGAAGATCCAGAAATATTAAAAATGAATCGTTCGGTTAACCGTTTTGAGCAATCCTTGGGTATCATGGCGATGGCCTTCATGCCTTATGAATTAACGCATTTCAGTTACCAAGGTGGATTCGGTGGAGGTTTAGAATGGATGATAAAACGAAATAAATGGCATCTTTCCCTAGGATTTAATTTTGGAGGAAATATAACCGAAGTAGACGATTTAGGATCCATAAACTCCGATATTAAAAGTGAATTTAAGGCCTATAATTCTTTGAGCACGATGCCTGATGATATGCATATTAATACGCTTCAAATCATGAGCCCCATTAGCCTATCTTATAATTGGTTTGACCGGAAAAGAATTCGAATCTCTTCACATATCGGGGCGATTGGGGTATTGCCTACAGAAAGGACCTTTATATACGACTACCGTAATGATCAACAAATTAGGGTACATGAATCTTTAAATCCCATTAAAGAAATTTCTATATTGCCCTTTGGCGGAGTACAACTTCATTACAGCCCAAGTTATAAATGGAATATTTCAGCCTCCACTAGTGTAAATTACAATCCTTCCAGTACTGAACTACAAAAGGCCCATTTTATAGGTCCTGCATCCTTTCAACTGGGAATTAGTCGGAATTTTTAATACAGATAGCCTATCTCAATCTAATTTTTCAATTTATGAGGGAAAGCGATGCAATCATATTTTTTATTCCATTTTTAGAACCCTTAACGGTGTGTCCATTGTGCAATAATACCTCATTTCCACTGAAGCTCTTTATTTGTAAAGAATGAACCGCATAGGATCGGTGTGTCCGGATAAAACAAGAAGGCAAATGATCTAAGAATTTCTGAAGCGACATTGAAACAATATAGCGCTTGTCTTGAGTAAATACTTTGGTATAGGAACCAAAACCTTCAAGGGATACAATTTGATTATAATGTACAAAAACGTGTTCATTTTTGTCTTTAATTAATATATATTTCCCCATAAAAACCGACATCTGCATATTTTTATGATATCGATTCAAGCATAATTCAAAATCTTCAATACTCACTGGCATCGATAAATAATCTTGCACTTGATAGGCTCCAATATTTTGAAGTAAAAAAGTAGACCAGCGTTGTTTCCCATCTAATACTACCTTATACGAATGATCCAATTCTATAATGGTTTGTTTTAACAATGGCTTGCTCAAGGAGTCGGCATCTATCATTACGAAAGCCGAAAACATGTTTTCAAAATTTTCTTTTAAGGCGATTTTTAACTCAGCGAGTTCGTTGAAAAATACAAATTGAATTTCTCTATTTTTCAGCTCTTGCAAACTTTCATTCAAATCAACATTTAGGGTAAAAATAAAAATTTTCATATTGTCTGCTATTGTTGGGCAAATTTATTGGTGCAATTCAAAAACTCAGCCATACTTAATCTCTACTCCCAATAAAAGTATAGAATTGTTATGGGCATCTTGCAGATAAATCAGGATCCAGCAGGTCGAAATCAGGTCTCCTGCACTTTAAATTGTGTAATTTTTTCATGACATTAGAACAGCTTTAACAAGCACTGTTATATTTGAACATGCGTTTGTTCAAATCATTATCCAAAGCGGTTGTCGCTGTGCTAGCTACTCTAAGTTTTAGCGCTTGTGAAGTATACGATACTACAAATTATAGCTATGAAATTGAAAATAAAAGTAGTCAAATCATTTATTTAAACGGAAAATTGTACTACAACAATGGTGCGTATACTTCTGAATATATGGATGAGCTAAAGCCGGGTTACAGCACGTATTATTTTTATGACAAATCGAAGTCTGAAATAGACCTAACCGCAAATAAGCCCACGTTTATGGATAAAGATTTTTCAATTACCAATTACAATGGTAAAGTTTATAACAAAGATTTTCTTGATGTGAAAAATTGGTATATCAAAATGTTGCGTACGGAAAAGAATTATGCCAGCCATGAATATACCCTAATTATTACGGACGACGATTTCAAATAAACCCAGTTAGTACTTTGGGGAACTGCTTATTCCAGTATACGAGGAGCTATTGACTTTTCATATTGAATCAAAAGGCCACAGGTATTTTGGTATCCTTAGAAGCTTAGCGACCACCCAATACGCGTGTTTGACGAAACATTTTCAATGCCATCAAGTAAATGGCCAACCAAAGCGTACCCATAGGAAAAAGCCATAAAACAAAGGCCACCGAAATCTGACCTTGACTTAAATTACGCATTCCCCAGCGGCCTAATAATGCGATGAGTTTGTGTTTCACGCTGCAAAATTACGATGCTACCAGGGCGCGATTTTTTAAATTCCGATGAATATTACATTAAATCCGCTGTGTTTGTTGAGAATATTGCAACAAGTCGAATTATTTGCCATTTGTAAACGTTTCGAAAAAATACATAAAGGAACTTTGCAAAATGCGGAAAGAATGGAACTCAGCTCCTATTCTGGGCCTGAAAGAAAATTGGCAACAATTTACCTTATTGGTTTTGGTAAATGCCTTTGTAGGAGGCATGCTGGGAATGGAACGGAGTATTTTACCGCAATTTGCTTCTGAAACTTTCGGTATTGAATCTAAAACGGCCATCTTTTCGTTTATAATTGCTTTTGGAATTAGCAAAGCACTTTCGAATTATTTCGCGGGAAAATTAATCAATAAATTTGGAGGCCGAAATGTGTTAATTATCGGATGGATTATGGCAATTCCAATTCCCTTCATGCTTATATATTCTCCCAACTGGAATTATGTCATTTTTACCAATGTTTTCATGGGAATAAGTCAAGGATTGGCTTGGAGCAGTACAGTAATTATGAAAATAGACCTCGTTGGTCAGAAAAACCGGGGCTTTGCAATGGGGTTAAATGAATTTTCGGGCTATTTAACTATGGGAATCGTTGCTTTCATTAGCGCCTATATCGCTGATAAATTCGGGATTAGCCCCTACCCTTTTTATATCGGAATTTTGTTGAGTATTGTCGGTTTTGTAATCAGTACTATCTGGATTAAAAACACCCAACATTTCGTGTATCAAGAAACCCAAAATTCACCCCAACCCCTTGCCAAAAACCTGTTTGTTCATACCACTTTTACACATAAAACCCTCAGCGCTATTACACAAGCAGGTTGGGTCAATAATATGAACGACGGCATGATATGGGGATTGCTACCTTTATTATTAATGCGTTTACACTTTGATGCAACTCAAATTGGAAGTATTGCTGCTATGTATCCGGTTGTTTGGGGTATTGGACAGTTATTTACGGGAAAAATGTCGGATCACTATTCAAAAAAAGCCATGCTATTTTGGGGAATGCTATTGCAAGGGATTGCTATAATTTGTATCCCTTTCGGGGGAAATTATCTCGAGCTTTTGATTTTATCTGGAATCCTGGGATTCGGAACGGCATTGGTTTATCCCACTTTTATAAGCAGCATAGCTGCTGTTTGCAATCCAAAACAACGTGCAGAAAGCATTGGAATATTCCGTCTTTGGCGTGATTTAGGCTATGCTTTCGGGGCTTTGGCCTCTGGCATCATCGCTGATATTTGGGGAATAGACCAGGCTATTTTTGCTATCGCAGCAATAACGATTCTTTCCGCAGCCATTATTCAATTACGGATGCCCAAAATTCATATGTAAATCAAGCTTTACTAGGGCTTTCGATGGTGCATTTTAGGAGCATTACACATCCAAAACCATTAAATCGTTTAAAATTCAATTCGATAAGCCACGTAATAACCTAAACTCCGGTAGCGAATGTTATTGGCAAAGACCACATTTTCATAGACAAAATCATTTATTGGACTTCCAATAGAAACTTGGTAGTTCAAGCCGGCTTCTAAATGTTTTAAACGGGCGCCAAAACCAATGGTGCTCATCGGTAAAATAGACTTTAACGCATTTTGAGTGGCCGCAACTGCAAACGGATAAAATTCGGGAATGGCATTTTTATACCAACTGTAATCTTGAGTATAGGCGTTATTGGCATCCGAAAATTGGGCGTATGCACCAAATCCCAAGAAGCCAAAAACCTCAATCAATTTAAAATCAACCGCTTTCGAATAATGCAAATTCGCCCCCAACATCGTACTATTAAGCGCAATTGAAGGACCGGTAAATCCAAAATCTTTATCGAAAAAGCTGGGCTTTAAATACAACGGATTGCGATTTCCCATAAAATCAATTCCAAAACGATTCCCATGTTCCATGCGATATTGGTATCGAAATGTAATGGGTATGGCAATGGGATCTCCATTTAGATAATCAATCTTTAAACGCGGTTCAGGCGACTGGGAAAATGGGGTCGTCATATTGTTTGCAAGTCCCATCATGGCCGTTATGCTATGTCGTTTTTTCTTGAAGATTTGGGCGTTTAATTCGGTTTGTACGCCTAATAAAATGGCAAATAAAGCAATGATAAAGGGAGTTTGAACTTTCATGAATTTATTTTGGGATTCAGAAAACAAAGTTCGATAAAATTTGCATAGTCATTATGTATATTTGAAGCCTTTAGAAAAAAACATGCGCGCCTACCTGCAACCTAGGGTAATATATACCTTTCTTCTCATCTTGTCGAGATACATTGCCTGGTATGGTTGCAGAAATCGCTGTGTTATCAGAATTCATCCGCTTCGTTCCTATTATGAGAATACGGTGTTTTTCGTTCAATTATTTTCCACCGTAAAACACATTTCAGAAATTGGATTGGTTTTGCATATATCCACCGGTTTTCAAGATTACCCTGGAATCAGCTAGAGTCGCTTTATTGACCAATAAACCATAAACTTACAAAACAAACCCATACAAAAACCATGAAAACTCTATTTAGCCTCCTATTGATGGTAGTTGCTACCTCAGCTTTTGGACAAATCAATCTGGATGATTCAAGCGCACAAGTTATTACATATTGGAGCTTGGGTGAAAAACAAAGTTATTTTATTTCCCAACAAAAAATCAAACTAAATGGCACAGATACTACTGAAAATGTGTTAGTTACCTATTATGTCGACATACTGGTCTTGGACTCAACCGCAAATTCATTTTTAGTTGAATGGAATTATCGGAATTTCAGCTCTAATGCTTCGAATGAACTTTTTAACAAGCTATCCTTTCTTAGCGAGGGGTTGAAAATTCAAGTTGAATTAGATGAAGTAGGCATTTTCCAAGGAGTAAAAAACTGGGAGGAAGTGGGCACAAAAATGAAGCAATCATTAAAACTTCTACAAAAGGAGTTTGAAAAAAACGAAGAGTTCGCAACTCTTATAAATCAATTTGAAGCGAAGTTTAGCTCGAAAGAGGCCATAGAAAATGCATTGATTCAAGACATTCAACAATTCCACACCTTTCACGGGGGCAAATACATTTTGGGGGAAGTTCTAGAATTTGAAGTACAAACACCGAATTTATTTAACTTGGAAAAGCCCTTAGATTCCAAGCTCACACTTTCCCTTGACGAAATGAATGCAGATGAAAATAATTATCTAATTAGATCGAGTCAGGAAGTAGATTCCAAGCAATTAACCGATGCAACCTTCGAATATCTAAAGTCCATGTCAAAGAATATGAAAGGAGTAAAAATAAAAAAGGAAGATCTTGGAGAACTCCATAACATTACAAATACGGCCTCCCTTATTCACGACTCCGGATGGGTTGTTTACAGCATACTCACTAAAACGGTAGAGGCTCCAGGCAATACCGTTATTGAAGAGCGAACCCTAACGATCGAATAGAATTTCAACTTTAGGAATTGACCTAAATATTGCCCAATTTTTTGTACTTTTCCTTAAATTCTCAATTCCATACCCATACAATTTGAAGACCTGTAATTTAAAAATCTTTATCGAAAAAGCTGGGCTTCACCTACAAGGGATTGCGATTTCCCATAAAATCAATTCCAAATCGATTCCCTTGATCCATGCGATATTGGTAACGAAAAGTAACGGTTAAGGCAATAGGATCTCCATTTAGATAATCTAACTTTAAGCGCGGATCAGGTGACTGTGAAAACGGGGGGGGCTATTGTTTGCAAGTCCCATCATAGCGGTAACACGATGTCTTTTTTTCTTGAAGATTTGGGCGTTAAATCGATTAGCGGTTAGGACCGACAATGCGAAAAGGATTACTAGAGGAAGGAATTTTGCTTTTATAAAAATGGGCTAAGGATTAAAAAGGCAGCAATTTACGGTATTTAATAGTTGTGGGTCGACAGAAACAATTCCCTCGATGGATTCCAGGCCAAGATAAAGGTCGTTTCGTAGCCTCTTGGCGTGAAATCCCAATTCGTTTGTCTGCTAAATAAGGGTATTATCTAAGAAGTATTATCCGTTAAAAACTATACGAACCTCTAACACTAATAGCAGCAGGCCCACACTTTGAGTATCGATTATAAGCCCTATTTTTGTCGAAACTCCTTCAATGACGGGCTACGCACAAACCATTTTACATTATTTTCTGCATTTGGGCTTCCCCCTGCTTATTGCATATGGTTTTTTTCGGCAGAATTGGAAACAAGCCTACCTCATATTACTGGCCACCATGCTGGTCGATTTGGACCATTTGTTGGCGAGTCCGGTATTTCAGGCCAACCGTTGCAGCATCAATTTTCACCCATTACATACGTATTATGCTATGATTGTATACGTCTTTCTTTTGTTTCGGGGGAAGTTTTACCAAATTATCGGTGTAGGTTTATTATTTCATATGTTTACCGATTTTATCGATTGTATTCTTACTTTTTCGCGTTGCGGTGAATGCCTTAAGGATTCACCGATTGTGGGTTTGCTGCAGTGGCTGCTATAGAAAGCATGTAGTAAACACCCGCGCCAGAACACACAATTCACTATTACACGAATACAACCTTTAAAATCCCATTCTTTCCGTGTATCCACAATCCTTTTGGTGATTTCATTTGTTTGGTATTGAAACAATTCGCACTAAACACGTCTCCCCTATGATTCAAACGGATAATTTTGAAAAGGTAGAAATAACCCATAAAAGTCAATTACGCGATTGGCTTGAAAAAAATCATACTCAGTCGGAAAGTATATGGTTGGTTACGTACAAAAAAGAAATTACCGCTAAATATGTATCGACCAGCGACGTATTAGACGAATTATTGTGTTTTGGTTGGATTGATGGCATTAGGCGAAAATGGGATCATGAAAAAACCATGCAACTCATTTCACCTAGGAAGGTTCAACATTGGACCAAAACGTATAAAGAACGGTTTGCCAAGCTAGAAAAATTAGGATTGATACATGAATCTGGGTATCAATCGGTGAAGACATCCAAAGAAAATGGCCTATGGGATTTTATGGATGATGTAGATGCCCTCATCCTTCCTCAAGATTTATTAGATTGTATGAACAAACACGCCAATTCCCTTGAGAATTTCAATTCCATTAATCCTTCGAGTAAGCGTTTCATGCTTCGCTATATCAAAATAGCCAAAACCGCAGAAACGCGGAAAAAACGCATCGTAGAAATAACCCTTCTGGCTCAAAAAGGCGAGAAATTAAAGGGGAGTTGATGTTATAACAACACTATTTATTCTCATGAAAACGTTTAGACCGCCCGTTGGGAAAACCTCATCATGGCCAATTACGCCATCGATCCGGCTGCGCTGTTTAAATTATAATTTCATTCCCAGCGTTTACCATGTTTCGCAAAATTTCGATTCGCAAATTACTGATTATTGTTATAAACGCTCGGATATATGTTTGAGGCGTTTTTATTGATTAAATTTGTCATCATAAATTCATGCAAAAACGAGTCGTGTTGGTGGGTGGAGGCTTGACAAGTCTGGCATTGGCTTATTTCCTTTCCAAGGAAAATTTCAAAATACAAATTGCCGAAGCTACTTCTCGCCTTGGAGGAAGAATTCAAACAGCATTGGGGAAATTAGAAACGCCGTTGGAGTTAGGAGCCACTTGGTTTTCAGACGCACATCAAAATTTATGGGACTTATTAGAAGCATTGGAACTCGAGAAATTTCCGCAGTATGCTTCAGGAAAATCCTTATTCCAAACAGATTTAAACGAAACCGCGCAAACGTTTTATGTGCCTGATTCTGAAAGTCCCTCCTACCGAATTGTTGGCGGAACCGAGCGATTAATTGAAAAACTTCATGAAAATATCCCTGATGTAGATATTCTGCTCAATACCCAAATTTCTACAATTATCGATAACGGAGAGGAAATAATCCTAAAAACACGAGCGGGCATGTCGCTCAGCGCCGATATCGCAATACTCTGCCTGCCCCCTCAATTGGCAAGTTCACACATTCAATTTTCGCCAAAATTGCCTTCAGAACTAATGAAGGTTTTACCGACAGTGCAGACCTGGATGTCAGGATCCATAAAATTTGTATTGGAATACGATCGAGCATTTTGGCGAACGCAGGGATTTTCAGGAATGATTTTCAGCCATGTCGGTATCATTTCCGAAATGTATGACCATACCAATTTTGAAGGTACAAAGTTTGGCTTCACCGGTTTTCTGAATAGAGAAGCCGCGAACTACTCCCAAGAAGAACGCAAGCAAATGGTTCTTCAGCAGTTGCATTATCTCTTGGGAAATCCATCTTTAAAGCCTGTAACCTACACCGATAAGCTGTGGATGGGCGAGAATATTTTCGAGGGAAATCCATCTCTATTAAGGCCGCATCAAAACAACGGTCACCCTGTATTACACCAGGCTTCCATGAACGGCAAACTGTACTTTTCTGGTACAGAAACCGCCCCAGAATACGCGGGGTATATGGAAGGGGCAATTATTGCTGCCAAAAGAATAAAACAATTCCTATCTTAATCCAAATAAGAACGTCTTGAATTCATGCATACCCCTATTTGAGTGCACCCACTTTTTGAACGGGAACAACAACATTTGAAGGTTCCTGAAATGCCACAAAACACATATTAGAACATTCCACTTTCAGCCGAAAATGACAAGGATCATTGTGATGTCTGTATTATAAAATTTTTTGAGCATATTTTAATTTTTAGGCTCCATCAAAAAGTGCACGTTTAATGAAGAGTCAAAACCCATACCGATTTCAAAACCTATCTAACTCTTTAGGGGACTAATTCACCGTTCACTTCATTTTTATACACCCCAACGAGCTAATTGCAAACTGAAAAAATTCCACTCAAAAGAAATTCAAATTGACACTGAATGATTCTCCCACACTTTCAAATCTCAAAATGTAAGGTTATATTTACAAAATATTTGCCATTTAGGAGTTGAAATAATGGCCTCTCAATGAATTGTTACATTAATTTCCCGGAATTAGGACGGCAATTCCCAATTTTACCTTGAATATGAAAGCTGCTATAAGAACCCAATATGGTTCACCCCAAGTTATTAAAATTAAAGAGATTAACCAACCCGTACCC
>CBFHGY010000072.1:9915-11351 GCA_965655465.1 Bacteroidia bacterium
CCCAATGATGATGGAATATTGATAAAAATCCATGCGGCGACCGTGAATAGAACAGATTGCGCCAATCTAACGGCCAAGCCATTTATTATGCGATTTGTATTAGGATTTTTCAAACCCAAAAAGATTATTTTAGGCACTGATTTTGCGGGAGAAGTGATTTCAGTGGGTAAAAATTGCAACTCCATCAAGATTGGCGAGCGGTTGTTTGGATTTAAAGATACCGGAGCCGAGTCCCAAGCAGAATATGTAGTTACAAAAAGTGAAAACGTTTTTTACATCCCCCAAAATATTGATTACAAACAAGCTGCTGCAAGTCTCGAAGGTGCCCATTACGCCTATACGTACATTAGAGAAACCGATATTAAACCAGGACAAAGGGTATTAATCAATGGCGCTTCTGGCGCTATAGGTTCGGCCTTGCTTCAATTCGTTAGAGAATATGACGTTCACATAACGGCTACTTGTACCTCTGAAAACCAAGAATTAATTCGATCCTTAGGGGCGGATAAAATTGTTTGCTACGATAAAGAAGACTTCACCCTTCAAAACGAAATCTACGATTTTATATTTGATTGTGTGGGCAAAAGCACTTTCGGAAAGTGTAATTCCAAAATCCGTAAAAACGGAGTCTATATTTCATCCGAATTAGGTCCCTTTGCCCAAAATATGATATATCCCCTATTTAATTTTTTCCGCACGAAAAAGGTAATTTTTCCTATTCCTTATAAAAAGGAAGAATCTATCCCCTATATCATAGAACGGTTAAAAAAAGGTCAATTTATCCCTTTGATTGATCGAGAATATGATTTAGACGATATATCCGATGCGTATGATTACGTACAACGCGGTAAAAAAACAGGAAATGTTATCGTGAATATCACCCATAATAGGGGTTAATGCTATTATTACATGTGCATGCAAATAAAAACACCAACACCATTAAAACCTCATTCAATTTTTAGGGATAAGTCTTCCACTTACCGGTTCAAGATCATACATCACGAATGACTCGATGATACTTTCCATATCTTCTTGTTCACCGTGGTCGTCTTTACCCTGTTCGGTTGCAAGATAGTTGTATAGTGTTTCCTTTTGATCATAAGTGGCCCATACTATTACGGAGTTTCTTTCTTCATTGACACTAACTTGATACGCAATAAGTCCTTCAGATTTTTCGTCCATCTTCATGGTTGGTGCTTTGGCGATCCTTATTAAATCTTGAAGTTTTCCAGGTTTTGCGGTTGAAACCGATACAAATGTGTAGGTCGGATTATTCATATTCATTGTATTTTTTCTTTTTTACTATGTTTACGATGCAAAATTAACACATTAATTCAATTACACAATAAAATTTGTAAATTTGTTCATTTTAGAAGCAAATTAAGACCATGGATTATACGCTTATTAAAGAACTGATCGAGTATACACAGGAATAT
>CBFHGY010000073.1:0-11317 GCA_965655465.1 Bacteroidia bacterium
ATGGGAAAACCCTTTTTAATGCTGAAGAGTCTCGCATTTTTACCCAATTGCTCTGGCAACCCAATATAAAACATCACGATTTCCTACTTGGAACGGCTTACCGTTATACCTATTACGACGATAATACCGTGGCAACTGAGGCCATTTCCTTAGATTCTAATCAGATACCGAAGCCTCAAATCACACCGCTTCCTGGCATTTTTATACAAGATGCGCTTAAATGGAAAAAACATACGATTTTATTGGGATTTCGAGGTGATTTTCATGTCGAACATCGCTGGATCCATAGTATGAGAATAGCTTGGAAATGGGATTTGGGATTTGCAGGACAGTTTAGGCTGAATGCAGGCACCGGATTCCGAACCGTTAATATTTTTACCGAAGAACACGCCGCATTAACGGGCGCTCGCCGTATCATAATCGAGGAAAAAATACGTCCAGAAGAAAGTCAAAACATGAACTTCTCTTGGTCTAAAACGTTTCCTTTGGGTACCCGGGGCTTTATCCAATCAGATCTTCATGCGTTCAATACCCGATTTTCAAATCGCATAGTTCCCGATTATGAAAAAAACACCAATGCTATTTACTACTCCAATTCGAGTGAGGGCGCATGGAATCGCGGCATTTCTTGGAACCTGTTTTGGCAAAATCGCAAAGGATTATCGCTCCGTTTAGGCGCCACTTATGTGGATGCTCGGGTTATTCGTTCAACGGGGGAAGCTGCAGAACGCCCGTTCCTGACCGAGCGTTTAAATGCAAGTTTCAGCCTTCAATGGACTTCCCCCACTAAAAAGTGGGAATGCAATTATAACGGCAATTTGGTTTCTCCTATGCGATTGCCTAAAGCCTCGAAATTGGACCCAAGGCCGGATTTCTCGCCTTGGTGGAGTTTACAAAACATCAATGTCCGCTTTCGATTTTCTGAGAATTGGTCGGCTTTTGTTGGGATACAGAATTTATGGGATTGGACACCGGATCGCGATTTGGCTTTTTTGTTAGCGCGTTCTCAGGATCCATTCGACAAATCAGTAGTTTTCGATCAAGGGGAGCCGCAAGTGCGTCCTGATAATCCATACGGATTAACCTTTGACGCGGCCTATGTATATGCACCCAATCAAGGCAGACGAATGCAAATGGGATTGGTTTGGAGCTTCTAATCCCCCCCTATTTAACCCATTTATTTCGGTCATTTTTAGCCCCATTGGGGTGAAAACTCCCTTAGAAATGATAATTAAGTACCACGTTAATATTAGACATGTCCACTTTGTTGAATTGAAATCTCGGATTGTCATAATCGTTACCTATCCCCCATTTGTGTATGTACATAAACTGCATTTCCAGGCCGGAAAAGGCTCCTAAAAATTGGTGTCTCAAGTCTATATTGGCCTGTAAATAGGAAGGGAATCCATATTTATTCAAGGTAGTATTTTTGATATCTGGAAATTTAAAATGGCCGACCATGGCGGTTACTTGCGAATGGTTCACGGGCAATTTTCGGGTATATTTTGCCACAATAGCATGCACATCTCCCATGCCTTCATTGCGTTCACGCGGCATGAAAGTATAAAATGGGTCGCGCCCCCATTCTCGAGGCATGAGATATCGACCTTCCTTCGTAATTCGCGTATAATTCAAGGTAAAACGATTTACCTCATCCATATATCCCAAACGAAAGGAATACACCGTAGAACTGGAATTGGGATCGATATAACGCAGAGCTGCGGTGTCGTTCCCCCCATTACCCACTCCGAATTGTTTGATGGCTTGGGTCCCAATCAAAAGCATGTTTTTTTCACGCTTACTTATAGGGAACGCCAAATCGGCTTGAAACATGGTTGAATTGAACAAATTATCGGCATGAAAATTCCACAAGTGGAATCGATGTGATTTCAAATCGCGATGGATGCCAATGGAGGCCACATAGTGGCTTTCGGTATGACCGGTATATCCCGATCTACCGCCTTCTGGATTTACCCCAACCCCATACAAACCTAATGACTCTCCGATATAATACCAACGAACGGTGCTTCTTGGAGAAACCGCCCATAAGTACCCCCCTTCAATTTTTGTTTTAGGAATATCCAATATATTAAACCAGAGTCCTTCTACCCCTGTTGGGCGCATTCTGCCATCTTGGAGATTGATGAAAGGCGTATTGATTAATTGTCGACCAAGAGTTATTTGCGATTCTCCTAATGAATATTTAATATACAATTCTTCCAAACGATCTAGGTCTTTTTTATTATCGGGATCTTCTAAATCGAAAAGACCCAATTCATAACGGTTGCCGTTATTGGCCACTGTATCCAGGAGGCCTAAGTGACTGGAATATAAATTGAAAATATAAAATCCGCTTAATGCAAACTGAAAACCATGATAGGGTGCCGTTTCATATCGAATCCCGCCCCCACCGGCGTTTGCATAATAATCAGATAAGGATCCTTTATTTTGGGTATTCATGAAAAAATACCGAAAATGGCCCTGTAAAGTTCCGTATTGGAATGCTTTAGAGATGGCTCCAGTATCGTAAAACGATTTAGATTTCCCCTTCCACATGTGTGGTTTTTCAGGAACTTCCTGATGTTGGGCAATGGCGTTCGTAAGACTTCCCAAGAAAATTAGGAGGAAGGTGCTGATTTGGGCAATTGTGCAACGTTTTGGGCGATTCATAGAGGTTTGGTTCGGTGTAATGGAGCGCTAACTTTGTGTTTTTTACAAAAAATGGGATTAATTGTTTTGCAAAAAACGCCAAATTAGGAAGTTTAAAACGTAACATTAATCACATAAGCCCTAAGATTAAAGGTGGTATCTTCGAAGAATGAAAGAATTTTGGAACGCCCGTTATCGGGAGGATGGTTTTGCCTATGGTAGTGAGCCGAACGCTTTTGTAATGCAGTGTTTATCGCAATATCTCCCCACAGGCCGGATACTATTCCCGGCTGAGGGCGAAGGTCGCAATGCCGTATATGCCGCCACACTTGGGTGGGAAGTTTCGGCCTATGATATCAGCGAAGGAGGGCGTGAAAAAGCGCAACAGCTATCGGAAACAAATGGGGTTCAAATCGACTATCAAATTGCGGGTTTCCTTGATGTGGAATATCCCAAAGCGTCATTTGATGCCTTGGCATTCAGTTATGTGCATGTACCAGGTTCGTTAAAGAAATCGGTTATGGATAGGCAAAAATCCTTTTTAAAAGATGGCGGCATATTGATTTTTGAGGGTTTTAGCGTGAATAATTTACCCCTTCGGGAGGCCAATCCCCAAATTGGAGGTCCCGACAATATAGATATGTTGTATTCTGTTACCGAAGTAGGACACCTTTTTGAGGGTGTTCCCAATTTGCGGGTTTGGGAAGAAGAGGTAGAGCTTTCCGAAGGAAAATACCATATTGGCAGAGCCAAGGTTATCCGAGCCACGAATATCTGATCAGAAAAAATAAAAAACTTCTATAAATAGGTGCCCATTTGTTAATAAAAACGTGGCTAAACATTCTTAATAAGTGATTGCATTAACTGCATTAATTAATAAGAAGCGGCTCTTGGGAAATTCTAATTATAGGAGTATAAAATTTACAGGGAATTCAAGATTCTTCGGATTTTGCTCTTTATCCTAAGGTCATTGGCACATCCATGACCAAAATCTCGGCATCTGACGAGGCTTCAAAACTTAGGGGTTCTTGGGTATTCCAAATCCCTATACCATCTCTGCGGTGTAATTCTTGGCCGTTTAACTTCAAATTTCCCTCCAAAAGAAATACATAGATACCGTTTTGAGGGCGTTTGACCTGATAATTCAAAGACTTTCCTTTTTCCAATGTGGCCATGTGAAACCAAGCATCTTGATGCACCCATACCCCTTCATCGTCTGGACTTGGCGACAAAATCTGTTGGAATTTATTGTGTCGGTCGGCAGGATTTAGGGTTATTTGATCGTAACGGGGAGTCACATTCTTTTTATTGGGGAAGACCCATATTTGCAAGAATTTAACTTCATTATTTTTATTGCGGTTGTATTCGCTGTGGGTGATTCCCGTTCCAGCAGACATCACTTGGATGTCGCCTTTGCGTATCACGGCCACATTTCCCATCGAATCCTTATGCTCCAAATCCCCTTCTAAGGGAATGGAAATAATTTCCATATTATCGTGTGGATGTGTACCAAAACCCATTCCTGAGGCAACGCGATCGTCGTTAAGTACCCGCAACACCCCAAAATGCATGCGTTCGGGATTGTAATAATTGGCGAAACTAAATGTATGATGGCTATCGAGCCAACCGTGATTGGCATGACCACGGCTATCGGAACGGTGAATGACTTGATTCATGAGTTTTTCTTTTTCTATATTGGGAATATGGTTGAATCCAACGAGTTCTTTCAGAGACGATGGCGACAAGGGTTTCAATTCATCGATATTATTCTCAAAAACATGGGCAGCTTTGGCTCCTAGGGCTATTGCTCCTGTACTAAACAGGGCATTTCGAAGAAATTTTTTGCGTTCCATAGTCGATTTTATTGTTTAAACAAATATAAGAAAGAATCGGAGTGCTTGTTTTCCGGTTGATAAAATATTGCCAAATTCTGAAGGGTTCATTTTTTTCCATTGCATGTGCTTGTGGGTTGTTTTCTCCACTATAAAGCCTTTGGGGGATAAAATTTTCCACTACATGGTCTTTTCGAGAATGGAATTGATACCGTTAAAATTCGTTCACATTGCCGCAATAATCTATTTATATACGCATTCTATAATACATGTAACGCGTGCAAACAACCTCCAACAAGGGCAGATTAATGGATCTCTCGGAAACCCCGTTATCAAGCCGCTTCAATTTGCGCTTGGCTTTGCCCGATAATGATTGAAAAGAATCGCAGAAAAAACCAGAGAAACGCAAAAAGTAGCAATTGGAATGTAGTAAACCAAATTTGACATGCCACAAAATCAATAATTGTGTCACCAACGCTTATGCCATGATTTTGTGATGCTGCATTTACCTCCTAAAGCCCAAGCCTCGGTTCATGCGCACATTCAAAATCATTCCCAGAATTACCAATCCCATCCCGAAATATTGCCAAAGCGAATAGTTTTCATTGAACAACATCAATCCAAATCCTGTACCCCAAATAATTCCTGCATAACTTATTGCCGAAACAATGCGGGTTTCCGCTTCCTGATACGCTCGGGTCATGAAAAATTGTCCGATTTGGGTAAAGACGCCCGTTAATAGCAACCATGTCCAATCCATACCCTGCGGCATTACCCATTTCCCCCAGCCTAAAGCGGGCATTAGCAATGAAATGGGCAGGGTGACTAATGGAAAGTATAAAACCACTACATTGGGATTTTCTTTGCCTTTGAGGCGGCGTATGGTATTATAAGCGAATGCCGAAAATACTGCTCCTCCAATTCCAGCTGCGATACCATCCCAGGTTATAGCATTGGATACGCCATTTACAATGACCACACCTGTAAAACTGATTGCAAAAAAGATCCACTGCATGCGTTTTACGATTTCGTCGCCCATCCAAAATGCCAAAAGAGTGGTTAAAATTGGCGACAAATAATGAATTACTAAGGCATTAGAAAGGGGCATCACTTGCAAGGAATAGAAATAGCATAATAGCCCCATGGAACCAAAAAATCCCCTTAAGATGAGCATTTTAGGATTATTTCCCCAGGGTTTTTCCCTTTGGTAGGCCAAAACGGCCAAGGCCATTACAATTTGAACGATGGCCCTAAAAAAAACAATTTCCGATACGTGCATACCGGAAATTGATTTTACAGTTACATTCATAAATCCAAAAGACAATGATGCAATCAGCATCATCCATATGCCTCTGGATAGCATTAAAGGGCAGCGTTCATTGCGCGAACCGCTTCGGCAGATTTCGCAAATTCAGCTTTTTCACCTTCATTTAAATCGAGAGACACGATACGCTCCCATCCGTTTTTACCTAAAATAACAGGTACCCCGATGCAAATATCATCTTGTCCGTATTCACCTTCTAGGCTCACACAGCAAGGCATCATTTTCTTTTGATCGCAAACGATGCTGTGAACCAAATCTGCCACAGCAGCTCCAGGTGCATACCATGCGCTGGTGCCCAACATTTTAGTTAAAGTTGCACCTCCAACCATGGTTTGTGCTTTGATATCGTTCAATTCAGTTTCACTTAAAAATTCAGAAACCGGTACCCCTTTATAAGAGGCAAAGCGGGTTAAAGGTATCATGGTAGTATCGCCGTGACCTCCTATTACCATTCCTTCGATTTCTTTGGCAGGTGCATTTAAGGCCATGGATAAAAAGTAACGGAAACGAGCGCTGTCTAAAGCGCCACCCATGCCGATTATCCGGTTTTTGGGAAGCCCTGAAGTAGACTTTGCCAAGTACGTCATGGTATCCATTGGATTTGACACAATCACGAAGATGGCATTAGGAGAATGTGCAAGGCAATTTTCCATAACCGTTTTAACGATACCTGCATTGATGCCAATAAGTTCTTCACGCGTCATTCCGGGTTTACGAGGAATTCCGCTGGTAATTACTACTACATCGCTGTTGGCAGTTTTGGTATAATCGTTGGTACTTCCTACTATACGGGTTTCAAAACCGTTCAAGGCTGCCGTTTGCATAAGATCCATTGCTTTACCTTCTGCGAAGTTTTCCTTGATGTCTAATAAAACGACTTCCGCCGCCATGTTTTTCATACCGATATATTCGGCACAACTTGCGCCCACATTACCGGCTCCGATTACACTAATTTTGCTCATGTTTATTCTTTTTTTCAGATTTCACTACAAATTTAACTATTGGAGCTTCAATTTGCGATTTATCCGAATAAAACTTTAAAAAAAGCGTTAAACTTCGCTATACCGCAAAACAAAAACCATTCTAATTGACTTACCTTTGTTTAGAATTTACAATCCAAGTGACTTACATAGATGAAAAATAAATATCTTGACTTAATCCAACAGACATTTGACTTCCCAGTTGAAGAGTTTAAAGTAGATGATGAAGGCCAATTGTCGTTTCACGACATTCCGTTAATGGAACTTATCAAACAGTACGGAACGCCTTTAAAGTTCATCTATCTACCTAAGATAAGTGAGAATATCCGCCGTGCACGGTCTTGGTTTAATGTAGCCATTGCTAAGGCAGACTACAAAGGCAAATACTATTATTGTTATTGTACCAAAAGCAATCACTTTCAACATACTCTCGATGAAGTATTGAAGAACGATGTGCATTTAGAGACTTCATCACAGTTCGACATCAACATCATTGAAACCTTGGAAGAACAGGGCAAAATCAACAAGGATAAGTTTGTGGTTTGCAATGGATTCAAGCGAGATGTGTATATCGAAAACATCGCTGGTCTGATCAATAATGGATGGTCCAATGTAATTCCCGTTTTTGACAATCAGCGGGAAGTAAATATGTTACTTGAGCATACCGACAAAGAATTTAAGTGTGGTATCCGGATCGCAGCAGAAGAAGAACCAAAATTTGAATTCTATACCAGCCGTTTGGGGATCGGATACAAAGACATTCTCCCCTTTTACCGTTCTGCGGTAAAAACCAATCCACAAATCAAATTAAAAATGTTGCATTTCTTCATTAATACAGGCATCTATGACACCGCGTATTATTGGAATGAATTGCATAAATGTTTGCGTGTTTACTGCGAATTGAAAAAGGAATGTCCGGACTTGGATACGTTAAACATCGGCGGTGGATTTCCTATTAAGAATAAATTAGCCTTTGAATACGATTACGAATATATGGCCGAAGAGATTGTGAGCCAAATCAAACAAGTTTGCGATGAAAACGGGATTCCGGAGCCGGATATTTTTACCGAATTCGGTTCTTTTACGGTGGGAGAAGCAGGCGGAACGGTATTTTCCGTTCTGGATCAAAAAGCGCAAAACGACCGTGAAAAGTGGAACATGATTGACTCTAGCTTCATGACACAATTACCTGATGCTTGGGCGATTAACAAGAAATTCATCATGTTGCCCATTAACCGTTGGCATGCCGATTATGAGCGGGTATTACTAGGCGGCATTACGTGCGATTCCGACGATTATTACAACTCAGAACAGCACGTAAACGCCATTTATTTGCCAACCTACGATCGCGAGGACACTCTTTACTTGGGCTTTTTTCACACAGCGGCTTATCAAGAAAGTATTGGGGGCTATGGGGGCATACAACATTGCCTCACTCCTGCACCCAAACATGTAATTATTGATCGCGATGAAAATGGCGAATATACGTTCAAACTCTTTTCCAAAGAGCAGAGTTATAAAAGCATGCTTAAAACCTTAGGATATTTCTAACCCCTAAATAATCCGCATATATAAAGGTCTCTAAAACACCATTTTAGACAAAATCCAAGAATTCCTCTAAATTCGCAATTGAAGTTTTAATCCATCTTTATCCGGAAATTATAGAGGAATTTTAATTCTGAACGAATTGGGATTGGGTATGTACATAATAGGCCAGTTTCTATAGGAATTGGCCTTTTTTATGCCATTTTATGCGCATCTTTGGCTTGTGCAAATAAGGCAAATCCGAGGAAAGACAACAATCCGTTTAAAAGGATTAACTCATAACCAAATTGGTATGACCATCCTAAAGGTGGAATTCCTATCAGATCCGACACATATGCATTCTTTGCCAAATACCAACACAACAGTGGCATTGTTAGGCTCACTATCAATATGTTTATTGAGTTAGGACGCTTATTTGTAAACATACCCAAGGCAAACAAACCAATCAAAGGGCCATAGGTGTAATTTGCAAGACCTAATACAACATCTATGATTGCGCCTTCGGCAAACCTATCAAAACCGAGTATGGATAGCAAAAGCAAAACGGCAAAAATTGCATGAAGTAAACGCCTTACTTGATTCTTCTTTTTGTTGTTCCAACTCCGTTGGTTTACCCTTAAAAGGTCAAAGTAAGTACTGGTAGTCAGGGTAGTCAATACAGAATCGGCACTACTAAATGTAGCAGCTGCCAGTCCCAGTACAAAGGCCATTCCTGCAATTCCACCCAATTTAAATGCAATACTCGGAAAATACAGATCCGATTTACCTTGCAATACCGACAACATTTCGGGCGTATTATTCAAATATGCAATCATAACCACACCGAGACTCAGAAATACCACATTGACCAAAACAACCACAAAGGCCGTTGCGAGCATGTTCTTTTGGGCATCTTTCAATGTGCGGAGACTCAGGTTTTTTTGCATCATATTCTGATCCAAACCGGTCATCGCAATACATATAAACATGCCCCCTAAAAAATGTTTCAACCAGTAGGTCGAACTCAATATATGAGTATTGATAATTTCAGTATGTTGCGATCGTTCAAAAATTTCCCCCAGAGAAAATGCTTCTAAGGAAGGCGCGTTTAACATGCTGTATAATGCAATAACCAATCCACCAATAAGGAAAACACTTTGAATTGCATCGGTAAACACTAAGGTTCGTATTCCGCCTTTGAGAGTATATAGCAAAATGAGGGAAATGATAAGTGCCACGGATACCGCAAAAGGGATATGCCAGTAATCGAATAGGAAAACCTGCAAGATCGCTACGGCTAAAAATAAGCGGCCGGCACTGCCTAATAACCGAGAAATAATGAAAAAGAAGGCTCCTGTTTTTTGGGCTGTTGGATTAAAGCGCAATTCTAAATATCCATAGATACTGGTTACCTCGTGTTTATAATAAAGGGGCAATAACCAATAGGCAATGACCAAATACCCAAAGAAATATCCAATCACCAACTGAAAATAATGCCAATGGCTTGCCGATACCGCTCCAGGAACGCTAATAAAACTCACACCACTCATAGAATCTGAGAGCATGCCCAAGGCGACCATCCACCAAATACTCTGTTTATTTCCTAAGAAATAACTGTTGCTATCGGCATTTTGGGAAGTTATGCGACCAATTAAAAGCAACATCACAAAATAGGATGCAATGCCCAGTAAAATCCATTCGGGTTTCATTATTTCTTGCGTTTTTTAGGGGCTCTAATACCCATTTCTTTAAGTAATTCAGTGCTATTTCTCGGATTCCCTTTTAAGGGTTTCATCTCAACATAGGTGAGGGTATTTTCTAGAATTTTTAGGTTGAATAAACTTGGAGCATCCAAATAATACACGTCTCCATTCCGCGTTTCTGCCATGATAAATTGTAAATCATTAAAGGCCAAAGGAATTTGCTTGGTTTTTGGGATTTCCGGAAAAAGTACCGTAAAAGACTCTCCACCGTAAACGGCAAAAACCCTTTTAACCTCTAAAGGAATTTTACCTAATTCACACAAAATAAGCTCGGCATAGGCCGGTTCTATTTCTATGGGATGCGCCATAGTAAAAACACCAAAACTTTGAATGGTAAAACGGCCTTTTTTTCGGGCGCTCGAATTCGACACCCCGAATAAAGATTGCTTTTGTTGAATTCTATCTTGCGTTAACTTTTGTGAACGCATAAAATGCCATAGTGCCTGTTTGCGATTGCGAATTGCCTCATATTTTGCGAATGCTTTATCAAAATTGGCATCCCATTGAGCCTTTTCTTTGTCACTTCCCTCTGTAAATTCGCTTGGCTTCATTATGCCAATTTCCCAAATACCTCTGTGCGTTTTGAGTTCTAATGTCACCATACGATGTCCTAATTTCATCCGGATATCGATCCAATTTTTATCTTTGAAAAATGCTTGCACGTGTTGTTGCGACAGTTGCGTTTTAAAGGCAAATCGCATTCCTTTAAAGACGTCTAATTCAGGAAATAAGCTGTGCGTTCGATCAAAAAGTTGGATTTCCTGAATACCGGCAACACTCTTTCGATTCCGCGGCAACACGCGAATGCCAACCTGCGTTTTACCTCGAACAATTCGGCGGATTTCTTTGGCAGTACCGGGTGGATCTAATACAAAATCGCCTTTATATTTACCCAATCGCATTTCAAATTCATTGGGTGCCATCAAGTAGTTGAACCCTTCGGTTTCAAAAGCTTGATCGATGGACCATATTTGAAAATCGCTTTGAATTTTTGCCGTTTCTTGCCCCTTATAAAACTGGTAAAAGTCAATTTTAGGGGGCATACCGTCAAAATCAAATTGGTAATCGTAATCGTAATAATGCAGCCATTGGGTATTGGCTGTATTCCGCGCATAAAATCGGTCTGAGGCATTCAAAGTATGGAGAAAATTGATTTCCGCACGATAACCCGATTTGAGAGAAAGGTCTTGTTTTTTGTCGATACTGCTCACGGAAACTGACAGGCAAAAAGCGGGATGTAATGCA
>CBFHGY010000074.1:0-239 GCA_965655465.1 Bacteroidia bacterium
GCCGTGTTTCTATTTCCAAAGTCAGTTTTGTGGTAAAAGCCACTCGGCCAACTGCAAAGCATTATCAAAAAATACAAATAACCGGTAATTTAAACTTGTAAATGGGGGCTTTTGTAATAACTTAATAACTACATAAAGTTCTCTATGGAAATACCAATCATTAAAAATAGGAAAATCAAAGGGTTTTCGATTATCCAAAACAATATTGGAGAGGTATAATATCACCGACAAAATTGAAT
>CBFHGY010000074.1:249-11312 GCA_965655465.1 Bacteroidia bacterium
TCCAATTTCCGAACCTCGAAAAGGTTGGGATAAAGCATTCCAAAAGATGCATGAAAATGGTGATGACCAACTTCTTATGAATGATGTTTTTGAGGATGAAAACTCCGACGATCGGAAGTGAAATAGTATCCAATAGTTAAGGATTGTTATCCATCAAATAAGAAACATCGACAAAATACGGATTATAAAAAGTGCCTTATAAAATCCTTACTTACAAACAAGCATCCATTCTTTACCCCTTCCTGATGAATTTGAAACCTATCCCCAAGGTCTTTAACAATTTTAATTGGGCGACCCGCTAAATAATCACCCCTATTTCTTTGAATTTCATGCAACTGCTTAATCCAATATTCGTCAGTTGCTTCGCGCTTTAATATATCGCTATCTTTTAACCATACATCATTTCCATTTAATGTGATTTCACTAGATAACCAATCGATATCCAATAAATCCGGTATTTTTTGATTCAACAAATCAGTTACACGGTCTCCAACTCCATAAATCAGTTGCTCATTTACGATAACAAAATCTTGCTCGAACTTCAAACCGCTTGGTATTAAAAACTCTTGAATAATTCTGCTAAGTTCGGCTGAAGGCGACATCATATCAGATATTAAAACTAATTCCTTATTGGTAATTAAATTATACTCTGAAATAGATTTAAACATATTTAAATCGCCCAATGTATTGATCCAATTTTGATAATGAATAACCAATGTTGAACAATGGATTTTTAGTTTGGGAGCTCGCGTAATAGTAATCATAGTTTATTATTGACTTTAATAGGTTAATTCTCTATAAATTCTTTCTGCAACGCCTCCACCCATCCGGCAGCTGCCGATTTAACCCGTTCATAATTCTCAGATTTATTGGCGCTTTCCCCCTCTAAATATAACTTTCGATTGATTTCTAACATGATCGATTGCACCCGTTTATCTTTTCTATAATGCTTCATGGGCACTATTGAACCACTGTAAGGCTTATCAATCAAAACAGAATGTCCCAAGTCTTTAAAATGGCGTTCGGAAATTTCCACCCATTTCGGAGGGGTATGAAACACATCCGTTCCAATATTATAATCAGGTCTATGAGAAATCTTATCGAAAGATGCCCTCAACGGTGTGTTTGGAAACGAATGACAATCAATAATCAAGCACCTTCCAAAAGCTGCAAGTTGCGCATCTACCAGGCGTGTAAATTCTTCATGATGCTTGCGATAGTACCCTTCCAAAATCTTCTCTCTCTGCGATGCTCTCAATATCCGCAATTGCTCCCCGGAATCCATTTTTTCATAAATCGCCCCCATGCCAAAATGCGACATCGGCTCCTCCTGATCGTTTTCAAATCGCTCCACATCACAGAAAATTCTCGAAAAAGGGACAATAATCCGCTCGCAACCGTCTATGTCAAACAAATCATCGGTATACCAATCCGTAAGTTTGGTGAGTTCGCTTTGCAATTGCTCTTGTGTAACCACATACCCCTCATGTGAAGGTATGTGAATGCTTGAATGCGGAATGTGTAGTATAATAGGTGCTTTCATTTTCTGTTGGAATTCATTTCTTTTTTGGAAAATCAGTATCGGACCAGCCACGTGCTGCTTTTTCAGCTTTTACCGCGGCCGTATGTGCTTGAACTACCACATTGAAATACCGCGATTTCTGCAGCGGTTCTGATAATTCCCTTAAATCAGAATCCGACAGTTGTTGCAACAGCGGGCCTAAGGCATCGATTAAACTAGCATAAGCAACGCCATTGAAGTCGGTGTTAGGGTTGGCATGAGAAACGACTTTGGCTTCCCCCAAAAGGAAAAAGAAGTGGGTGTAGTAGCTGCTTAAATTCATGAATCCCTTTGTTTTTGACGTGGTGTCCGCATCATTTTACCACCGTAGCGGGGTTAAGGCTCGGTTGGTGACCTCTTTGGTCTCGTGATACACTTCAATATTACAACAGAATAATGGGTATACGTAAATCAACAATACAAATTTTGTACTCTTACAACCCGGTAATATTTTAGATTTACCATTTTTCGCTTCTCATTTTCAATACATACCCATTTTATTTATACCTATAAGGCATGCCTTCAGCCTAAACCATAAAAATTATTCTTTTTCGGATATTATAAATACAAAACGAATCGTAAAAATGCGATTTACCAGTTTTCTAAAATTTCCAAACAAAAAAGCAGCCGTTACAGCCGCCTTTTTGATTGATTTACAATACTTTAAATTATTGATTATCTAAAGACTTAATCTTACCTTGCCTTTTGGAATTATCTTCATTTACAGCAGCTTCAGAATTCGCTTTAGAAACACCGAATAGCTCTGGGTGGATATACGTTCCTTTCTGTTCTTTTTCTACCACATCCACTACTCTGTTTGCGTTAGCATATTTATCGGAACGAATTCCTGTTACCGACCAACTTACCTCAACATTTGGCTCGTTTGTTAAGATCAAAAATGTATTGTTTTTGATCTTTTCTTTAACTATTGCCTGTGCAAATGTACCAATCACGGTTAACTGATATCTGAAATCTTTGTTTGCTGCTTCGAAATAAGCAGGCAATTCAACCCTAGCATAACCCTTTTCATCTGTAATAATATTGCCACTATATATATTCATCATTTCAGGTGATTCAACAAAACTATGAACCAAATATTTATTGGCCGGATCTAGCGGATGGTCAATTTTAAACGTTCCTCCTCCTTTAGCAATGTTACCAGTTACGCTCAAATTTCCATTAATAGTTACCGTTCCGTTAAAATCGGCATTGCCCGTAACCGATAAAGGATTCAAGGCATTCTGTAACATGTTTTTTCCAATATGTATTTTATTAATATTGGAATACCCATTTCTATTAAAACGCATCAATGTATCTATTATCATAGGACAGCCCGAAGTAAGAAATAAGTTATTGCTAGCGCCGTTATGGTCAAAAACAAATCCACAATTACCCCCTGAATACGCCACATCTTCAGAAAATATTAATTTTCCAGACTTTTCGTTATTGAAGGATCCCACATATCCAATGGCCAATTCAGCCGTTGAATCGGCCTTTCCAACCACAAACGTATGAAGGGGCTTTGAAAAACCTACCCCTATGGCCGTAGACGTTGAATTGTAAACGGTAGTCCCTTTCGCCTCCCAATTTGAAGCAGTGCTAATGGTATCTCCATTAAGGGTAATATTGGAACCCGCTATTATCCGATCGAGCTTGTTATTCCATTTGCTGGTGTCAGCACCCGTAATACCGCTTGCCACAGATGCTGTAAATTCGGGATCCGTTTCGGTATAACTGCTTAATTTGTTATTCCAATTACTCGTATCTGCACTGGAAATACTGCTTGCAACAGAAGCTACAAAAACCGGGTCTGTTTCGTCGTAACTGCTCAATTTATTATTCCAATTAGTTGTGTCCCCACTGGTGATACTGCTTGCAACGGATGTACTAAAAACCGGGTCTGTTTCAGTAATGCCTCCTGAAATACTGCTGGCAGTTTTTGCGTGTAAAGAAAACGGCACACTCAATAATTGGCTTATACCTGTAATGGTATAATTTGTTCCACCGGTAGGATCTGTTTCCGTTTTAATAAAATAAGGACCCATAGCCCAATCAATAGCAGAAAAATCTCCGGTTATAACAGTACCACCCCCTATTTCTAAACTAACAAGCCCATTTGCGTTGGTCATAGGCATATGTGTTTCTGCATATACTGCAGTTCCCGATGAAGATCCTTGTAAAATGGAGATTTGCATACCCACCGATGAAGCAGAAACTAAATTATTGGAACCATCCCTAACTACGGCTTGGTAACTCATTTTTTCTGGTGATTGTGCAAAAACGCTAACAATAAACGTTAGCATAGCACAAATGGCAATTAACTTTTTCATGATTTTTAGTGTTTAAGTATTTTAAAAGATTGAACTAGATTATTTGCGTTTGTTACATGGAGAACATACGACGCAGAGGGCAATTCCCTCATATCTACGTAGGCCTGATTATTTTTAACCGCCTCTGAATGAATTAATTGTCCCTTCATATCAAATAGCTGATAGGTTATTTCTCCGCTATTGTTATCGTTCAAGCGCAATTGTAACAGATCCGCAGTGGGATTCGGGTAAATAGAAAGTGAAATGTTCTGTTTGTTTGCATCAATTCCTAATGAAAAAATTTCATAGGGTTGCTGTACACCTTGGCTAATAGTGCCCGACGCACTGTTATTTGTAGAATAAAAGAGTTGCCCTATACTGTAGGCAACTGTTCCATCATTTCCCGAGGCATCACCACCTGTCGTGTTTATGGATACTTGAGCATTTGCCCATCCTGTCCATAGAAATAGGATCGCGATTAATTTTAAGTTTTTAAGGTTCATTTTTGTCATGGTACTTTTCGTTTTAAGAAGGCTTAATTCCGTTTATTAAGCAAGAAAAAATTGATTAAAATCCACACTTCGAATTTTGGATTATTCAATCATGCCATACAAACATATATAATTAAAGTAGAGATTAAAAATCGAACATCGGAAATACCGGCAGATTTCCCAAAATGAATTAAGGCTTAGGTTACGAACATATCCAAGCAAAAAAACACCCAGAATCGAAAATTTTGATTAAAACAACCCGTTTTGTGTATTTCTTAAGCAAAGTTTCTTAGGCCCGTCCTGAAAATACAAATTGTTATATTATTAAGTTTTAGTATCTAATAAAATATAACATTCTACCATTTAAACTTTTAAACAGTATCAGATTGCCAAAAAACATTTTAGATTGCGATTGTTAAAAATATATACTCATGAAAAAAATGTTATTAGTTGCAGTTTGTGCTATGTTTAGCTCGGCTGCTTTCTCTCAAATGGCAATTTCTGGTGGAGATTTTGCAAATCACCCAGAACGCTTCGAAAACAAACCTGTAACCCTTAAAAATGTAAGCGTATCAACAGGCGACAATCATGGCGGAGGTCATCACGAAGCTCCAGGTGGACATCATGCAGCACCTGGACCAGGCGGACATGCACAACCATGCAATCCTCCAAGAGGCAATGAGGTTATCCAAGTTTCTTTTAGAGAAAACCCAGGATACCAAGGTTGTTTTTATGCCCAAGGGCCTTTAGCAACACAAATCAAAAACCAAAGCCGCGGCGGACAACCTGTTGAAGCTATCTTAACCATCAAAGGAAATAGCAAAATGGGTTATTTAATCACCAATTTTAAAGCGGGTCATTAATTAAGTGACTTAAGACCTTCGGGTCTCCGTGATTATTTTTTTTTAAAAAATGGCCGCTAAATTGCGGCCTTTTTTATTGCAATTACTTCAGATAGATTTCTGCCCCCATAACCCTAAAAATAATGGGTAAAGAATTTCAGTAAACCCAATGAGTTCTCGTTCAATCCTCCAAAACAATCCGATGCCACGATTGCTCTTTATCGCTGTCCGCAACGATTATATATATACCATTAGATAGCCCCAATGCTCTTAAAGAAATTAAGTTTTGTGGCTTTCCATCCGTATTTTTAAACTCTTGAATTGCAGTAATCCCAGCTATCTTATTATTATCGAAACTATGCTCAGCCACCAATTTGCCCTCTGTAGTATAAATTCGCATTTTCTTTAATCGCAGATCTGCCGACCACAATATGACATCTTTTACCGGATTTGGATAGAATTTCAATTCATTCGCTGAACCACCCACTATTTTTTTAGATAAAATTGCCCCCTTGCTAAAAATTCGCGCATAGAAAATACCGCGACCATGAGTAGCCACGGCGAGTGTACCATCCACTTGCCTGTAATCAATCATATCTACTACCGCATTGCCAATTTCTCCCGGAGCCTGATGGACCCAATTTGTATTTAGACCGTCTAAACGATTTGAAGCAAACAATCCCACGCTTGTCCCAACCATATAAACCATGCCGTCCTCAACAGGCACGTATTTGAACCATCTTATCGAAGGCGCATCGCCAGTTCCATTTTCATTAGCTTCTAAATTTCCCGCAATTTTCTCCCAATTTTCTCCTCCATCTAAAGATCGAAACATGCTGTAAACTCCATAATTTGAGTATACCACTACCAATTCATTGGGATCTTCTGGATGAACCGCTATACAACTCACGCTGGCATTTCCCACTACGGGAGGGGTTTTCAATGCCCTAAATTTCATATCACCCGATTTAACCCCATCGATGGCATACACATATTTTACATTGGTTCCAAAATACAAGGGAATGTTAATACCTGGACTTGGATTGATCTTAGGACAAATACCTAATGCCGTAATTTTTTGATTAATAACACGCAATGAATCAACCGAACGGGACCAGCCTTGAGAAATGGAATCGGTGCTGCCGTCTAATTCGATAGTACTCAAACTCTGATTTCTATAAATAAAACGACCCGCCGCCATGTACATAATATCTTTTTCGGAAGGATCCAAAACAAAAGGATTTATAAATTGATAATCCGAGCGCTTTACACCGATGGGATCTATCCGTCTTTTAGATAAAATGGTCTTTCTATCTGTGCTAAGTTTAGCCCGCACCGTATTCCCCAATTGCTTTGAAAAATAGGCATATCCTCCACCCTCTTCAATGGCGCAATAGGACCCATCTCCAGGATAGGCAATTTGCCACTCAGCCTCGGGTGAAAAATCATTTGTCATCATCTGATTATTGTCTTGGGCCCCAACAATAATTAATGGGTCCAATTCCATATTGGAATTTACTCCCAATCGACTGGGAGTTAGCGCTACGGTATAAAACTGGGTAGTTAAATACCCATTGTTAAGCGAGGTCCATTGAATATCTTGCGCCAAGCAATCTTCTGTATAAAATACACCCCCATCGTTACCGTTTAATACTTTCTTTGGGTTCGAGGGGAAGAACATCCAAACATGTTGGTCCGGATGTTGATTTGGCCACATTTCAAAATTTGGCAACCTCGTATTTCGCTTATAACCAGCAATGATATCCGTATGCATGGAATCCACAAATCCCGTTGTTGATCTAAAAATATTCGTGCCACCAATAAATACAATGTCTGATTTTTCTTTTTCTGGGGGAAATACTCCAACGATCATATCATACGATCCTTGGGTACGCCAACTATTAAGCGCATATTCACTTTGTGGAAGATTTCGAGATACATCCTCTTGCCTCAATATTTTTTTGGGATTTTCAACGGAAACCTCCAAAATCGTCATGGCATTCCATTCCAATTCTCCTCGAGAATCTGGAAATGCCTTTCCCCAATCCTCTGTATTGATAATGGCATAAATTCTCACAAACGTATCCCCTGCCAATTGAGGGCGCACGCCCAAAACAACTCGTTTATAGGTTTTTCCCTGCCAATCATTCGGGGTTATGGACTTCCAATCCCAACCGTTGGTAGTATAAAAGATTCCCTGCTCTGCTACGAAGGCTTCAGAACTTGAGGTGCTATATATAACTCCGTCGCTTCCTAAATAAATTTCATTAAAATACGCATTAGTTTTACGCACTACCGTCCAAGTTTCACCCGCATCGTTCGACCGCATGATGTTTTGATATGTAGCTGCATATAAAATGGTGGAATCGTACCGCGTGGTATCCACTAACACGTTCCAAACCAATTGCCAAGGGGTATTGAATGCACTGTTTGAACTTCCCAGAGTACTATTAATAGGTTCCCAAGAGTTACCCGAATCTTTAGAAACCAGTAGTCCATTACCGTAATAATATGCTCCTGAAGAGCCTGCCGATTGGCCATAAGCTTCGCCTGTGCCGGCATACCAAATGTGTTCATACCCTTTTCTGCGGTCCTGTACCAAACAAGAAATACTGCTTATTTCCCATGCGTCTTGAGTAGGTTTCCAAGATTTGCCTGCATCGGTACTCAACCACATACCCGAGGAAACGCCACCCGCAACAAGGCGATTTTCGTTTGTAACGTCAACCGCTGCCGCACGCGTTCTTCCACCTACATGAAATGGACCTCGATGCATCCATGGCGTACCTTCACTCGCAATGGGATTAGCAATTCCATGCTGTTGTGCATTAATAAAACTCAACTCTTTAAAGCGAATATTGTGAGGAATTGCTCCTGTACTGGGATCTGCTAACCGCTGTAATTCCCATTCACTCCGTTTTTGCGGGCTTTCTGGAGCATCCGTATCTTGACCCCATAAACCGTTAAAGCTTCCCCCAAAAAACAAGAATAATCCCAATAAGCGTGTGTGTCTAAAAAAACCTTTCATTTTGATTTTGCAATTTACATTTTTATGCGCTATTTCCTCCCCCAGCCCTAGGTAAATATAACCATTATGAGCTTAGGGCCTAAAGGGTTGACCCTAAAATAAATTGATTGTAGGGCAAGGATGCTTTATACACTTCTATGGCGAAATCTAAGAAATCATTTTGCAGAGCTTGTTCCGGTTCAAATACATGCATGATGTAAAACTGTTTTTTGAGCAAATGTGGAACTTCATTAGACAAGGACATAAATGGCGCGGGAATCCGTTTTGCTTCCTCCCCTCTTACCTGGTCAAAAAACGTTTTAAACGACTTTTCGTTTATGATTTCTTGATACCGTTGCGGATTGGCTGCTATTTGGGATCTTATAAACGTTAATTCCTCTTTTTCAGGCATATAATGTCCGCTGTAAAAGGCACATTTTTCAGGACCAATTTCCACATACAAACCACCCGCTTTCATGCTTTTACTGCCATATGGGCTGAAAATAACCGACATATTCGTTTTATAGGGAGTTTTATCTTTTGAAAACCGAATATCCCGATTCACTCGAAATATAGATTTACGGATATCGCTTTCCGCAAATTGGGGATTTATTAAGGCCAGTTTTGTTTGTAATTGCTCGCTAAATGCAAGAAATTGTGGCCGAACCGATTTCTCATACAGGGACCTATTCTCATCGAACCACGCCTTTGAATTATTATGCGTTAATCCAATGAAGAAATCAAAATATTCTTCCGTAAACATCTTCGAATATACAATAAGCCTTAGTTTCTTAAACGCTGCAAACTTTTTAAATGCTACTTTTGCAACATGCAATACAAAAACTTAGGCAAAACAGGCTTACCCATTAGCCGACTCAGCTTTGGGTCGTGGATTACCTTTGGAAATCAAATCCAAGACGGAATTTCTGAACGCTTGATGGATATTGCTTATGACTACGGCGTTAACTTCTTTGACAATGCTGAAGTATATGCTGCTGGAGAATCCGAAAGAGTTATGGGAGCAATCCTAAAGAAAAAAACATGGTCTCGCGATTCCTATATCGTTTCTTCAAAAGCTTTTTTTGGAGCAGGCGCAAAGGTTCCCACACAAAGAGGCCTTAATCGCAAACATCTGGTGGAAGCATGTAATCAAGCCTTGCAACGCTTGCAAGTAGATTACTTGGATTTGTATTTCTGCCACCGACCCGATAAAGCAACACCTATTGAGGAAACAGTTTGGACCATGCATCAACTTATCATGCAAGGTAAAATTTTATATTGGGGAACTTCCGAGTGGAGTGCACAAGAAATTATGGAAGCCCACATGGTAGCCAAACAAAATAACCTTATCGGCCCGGTGATGGAACAGCCTCAATATAATTTGTTACACCGCCAAAAGTTCGAGGTCGAATATGCCCAATTATATAAAGCCGTGGGACTTGGTACCACTATTTGGAGCCCTCTGGCAAGTGGCTTATTAACCGGCAAATACAATGCCGGAGTTCCTGAAAATTCACGCTTACAAAGAGAAGAGTTAAATTGGCTTAGCGAACGCTTACTACAAGAGGAAAATATTAAAAAAGTGGCTTCATTAGGAGTATTGGCGAAAGAACTTGGTACCACTTTACCCCTTTTAGCGATTGCTTGGTGTTTGAAAAATGAAAACGTTTCAACTGTAATTCTAGGAGCTACCAAAGAACAACAGCTGATTGAAAATTTAAAAGCATTAGAAACCGAAGCGCTTTTGAACGAGGAGGTGATGCAGCGCATTGAGTTAATTGTAAACAATGCCCCTGAACACCCACAATATTGATTATTCGGGAATCTTCTTAAAAACCAAGGTTCCCGAAAATATATCATCTGCGAACTCAAAATGATAAAAAGACGTTTCTCCTTTACGTCGCAGGTCATTCATCTCAATAATACCTTGAATAGCATGGAAACTCTCCGATTTTTTTCGGATATCTATTTCAACATTTAGTTCACTAACAATGGGATAGGCTTGAGCATTGGGAGACTCAATCGTATAGACCGCTGGCAACGTATAAACGGAATTAATTTTTCTGTTTATTCGAGCTAACAGTCGCACTTCATTGTCCATATTACCTACAAAACTGCCTTCGAAATCGAAGGATTCTCCATCTGAAAATAGCCCTGCAGTAAAAATCCTATTGACGATGATGCTATGGAGGAGGTACATTTTTAATTTAACGGTTATTAATTATTCAGGACAAACTAAGTGTTATTATTACAATTAGTTGAATTTCAATTTATTATATCAAATATAGGGCTTTTTTTGTTATATCTTAACAATTCAAAATGTTATACTTTGTGAACATCTCATTTTCTTTGTAAAGTCAAATCATGCCCTACAACTTACCGTATTTATAGTAATAATGCTTGAAGGAATCGAAACGAGTATCCAAAATTTTTTTCCATTTTAAATCTCTTTGTACTCGTATCATTTTCAAGTCTTGTTCTAAAATATCTGGTAGATGCGGATATTTAGACCTCAATGAAATCCACCACGATATAGATGCACTCCAGAAATTACTCTTAGAACAAAACGTACTAATTCAATCCCTTACCGAACGAATCCAAAACAATAAGAAGAAATAAATTTTATCGCAACTTGTTGTATCTTGCCAAAGATGCAAAATATTCTCGTTATTGGATTGGGTAAGGTTGGATGCCTGGTAGGGGTGCTTTTGAGCAAAAACTTTACCGTTACCGGACTTGACCAACAAGCCCCTCATTACCCTTATGATTTGCCTTTTAGTACGCTAAAAGGAGATGTGAAAAATGACGAATTACTCAATTCCTTGCTCACCCAAAACGATGCGGTCGTTTCTT
>CBFHGY010000075.1:0-11309 GCA_965655465.1 Bacteroidia bacterium
CTTCTAAACTAGCAGCACTGCTGAAACCAGCGATCTGGTCTTTCAATATGCTGGATACTTCGTCTGGCCTGATATGTGACATAGTTTTATGCGATTTGAAGTTCTTTTTTAATTTTTTTCAATTGAGTTAATACGGTGTTATCAAAGATACGACCGTTAAATTCTATGGTTAAACCACCTAAAATATTAGGTTCTAGTTTGGTATTAATTTTTACAATATTCGCATCTGTAACATCTTTCACATAAGACTCGATATTACTTAGCGTATCGTTAGTTAATGCCACTGCACTTTCAACTTCAACCAGAACGATTTTATTCATTTGGTTGTAAAGTTTCATAAAGCTCTCCCCCATTTCTGGAATGAGCGCTTCTCTTTTCTTATCAATCATAAGCGCAAACAATCCTTTAGTTAAAGGATGTTGTTTGGCAAAAATGGCATCTAACGCCTTTTGTTTAACAGCCGTCTTATACATAGGGCTATCAAGAAACAGAGAAAAATCCCGGCTTTCCTTAGCCAAAATGATAAGTTCCTCAATATTCTCTTTTACTATATCCAAAAGTCCTTCTTCATTCGCTTTATCGAACAAGGCTTTGGCATAGCGAGATGCAATACGTTGGTCGGACATATTATGCTTGCGCTTTTGTGGTTAATTCATTTAAGTGATGTGATATCAGCTTCTGTTGTGCCTCGTTGTTAGCCAGTGAATCTGATAACAATTTTTCAGCAATTTGAACAGAGAAAGAAGCAATTTCCTTTTTCAATTCATCCATAGCTGCAGCTTTTTGTTTATTCAATTCTTCGCTAGCACGCAACATGATTTTCTTCGCTTCATCTTCAGCTGCATTTTTAGCATCACCTACAATTTTTTCTTTCATCTCGCGAGCTTCTTTTAACATTGCATCGCGTTCTTGACGGGCTTGAGCCAATAATTGCTCATTTTCCCCTTGTAATTTAGCCATTTCGTTACGAGCTTGTTCAGCTTGTGATAACGATTGGTTGATACTGTCTTCACGGTCTTTGATAGAGCCTAAAATAGGTCCCCAAGCAAATTTCTTTAGAATGAATAAAAGGATGCTGAAGGTTACCAACATCCAAAAAACCAAACCTATAGCGGGAGTTACTAATTGCATTTTTTAGATTTTTAAAACGGGGGTCGTTTTGCGACCCCCGAGGGGTTCTTACAAGAAAAGAATCAACAAACAAACAACGATTGCAAAGAATACAGCACCCTCGATAAGAGCAGCTGCAACAATCATATTTGCACGGATGTCACCTGCTGATTCTGGTTGACGCGCTATAGATTCCATAGCACTACCACCAATTTTACCGATGCCCATACCCGCACCAATAGCTGCCAATCCTGCGCCGATAGCGGCACCCATTTTGCTGTAAGCAGCGGCTAAATCCGTTGCTTGAAGTAGCGTGTTCATTAAACTCATAGTTGTTTTGATTTATGTGTTAGATTTAATTTGTTTTTATTAATGATGATGTTCTTCAACGGCCATTCCGATGTAGATAGATGATAATAGGGTAAATACGAATGCTTGTAAAAAGGCAACAAGCAATTCTAATAAACTCATGAATACGGTAAATGCAACGCTTAGGGGGCTTACTGCATATCCTAGACTTGGATTCATGTTTCCAAAGATGAAAATCAAACTGAAAAAACCTAAAATAATAATGTGCCCTGCTGTAATGTTTGCAAATAAACGCAGCATTAATACGAAAGGTTTCAAAATTACTCCTAGAATCTCAATGGGGATGATGATTACATACATCCAAACAGGAACGTCGGGAGCAAAAATGTGTTTCCAATAATATTTGTTTCCGCTGAAAGTAATTGTAACAAATACTACTAAAGCCAAAACCATCGTCACGGATATATTTCCCGTTACATTAGCCCCACCCGGAAAGATTGGAATTAAACCAAATAGATTTAGAACGAATATAAAAAAGAAAATGCTTAGTAATAAGGGTAAAAACTTATCGGATTTCTTACCTATGGTAGGACCCGCAATATCATCGCGCAAGAAAAGTATTAAAGGCTCAATTAGGTTGTATACACCTTTAGGAGCTTTGCCCTGGTTTTGCACATAATGCTTCGCCATTCGCGTCACAAAGATGATCAAAAATAAAGATCCTATAATTAGGGACACCACATTCTTGGTCATACTAAAGTCATAGATCGCTTCTTGGTTTGCTTCGTTCTCCCAAACAACCTTTCCTTCTTCGCTCAATTTAAAACCTTCAAACGCACTATGACCGTGGTTGAAGTTATGAGATGAAAACATTTTTAACCCGCCACTTTCTGTATATAAAATTACAGGAAGATAGATAGAAACTGCATGTTCTCCCTCGCCCCATAAATGCCAATCATGGGCATCTGCAATATGTTCAACAATCATTTTGCCTGGCTCAAACGCTTCAGTTTGATGAGAATCGGCATGATTGGTTGAGGTTTCGGCGCTTGCCTCTTTTTCAGTCGTTTCTACAGAGGTGCCGCGCACGTTTGTGATCGACAACAGCGTGAAAAGAACAAAAAATAAAGATTTTGTAAACTTGATTTCTCTGTAAAAGCGTTGATTTTCAGACATTTGTATTTTTATTGGACTGTTCTAAATCGGGGCGCAAGTTAGTCCGCATTTCCAATATATCAAAGAAAAGATAGAAAAAAAACGAAACCGCAAATACTACAACAAATTCCTTTAAAACTACCTGCATGTTAAACAAACTAATAGCCAAAAAGATAAGTACTAAAAAGAGTCTAGTCATGGACCCAATCATCAGTTTTCGTATGCGTTTATTTTCGGTGATTTTCTTATCGTGATTTATAAAGTAGTGAATAAGCACGAATACAATAAGTATATAAACCACACTTAAATAAGACAGTGTGCCTATATGCATCTTAAAAAGAGCCTCAGAAATCCACAAGCCCAGTAATAATACGATACCTATTATAGCGGACTTAATTGTATATGCCTTCATTTATTGGAGTCTAAAGACTTAATAACGCGAAACAATGCAATACCTATTCCTGACAATACTCCAATTAAGGTAAAAGCAGGAACTCGGTTCTGTAGCTTTTGATCTACAAAACGCCCAAGGAAAGTCCCCAGCAATATGGTAGCTAACATTTGAAATGCCATGCTTGTATATCGCAGAAAATTACGATTCTGATTGGTTTGATCCGGTTTCACGACTTGGTTTTGGAGTTTTGAAGGTTTCTTCACCCATGCTGCAATATCCGTTAAAAACGCCTCCTTGTTCTATGATTATCTGCCGGGTTTTGATATCTCCGCTTACATTAGAGGTTCCATGAAGCACGGTGGTTTCATCGGTTTTGATATTGCCTTTTACCGTACCTGAAATACTAATATTCGCGGCAGTTATATCACCTTGCACACTGCCTGTTTCACCGATTACCAATTTTTGACCCACCTCGATATTGCCTTTAACAGTTCCATCAATACGAATATCTCCGTTACATTGGATATTACCCGTAATTACGGTGCCTGATCCTATGAGGTTCAAAAGAGCTTGTGGAGCAAGGGAACCTTTACTTTTTGACTTTCCACTACCTAACATAATTACAATTCTAACAATTGATTTTTGCAAATATACCCAATAATTACGACCAAATTATCTAAAAAAACCGCAAATCTTTTGCTAAAAGCTTATTGCAATCGCACAGAAGTTGAATCGTAAGGTTTTTCATTCTCAGAGAGCAAATCGTTCAGCACCTTCGATTTTTGATTGCGAATTTCTATTTCTTTTTTGATATCAGATAATTCCTGATTCAAAGAAATCAACTCTTGTTTATCGCTGCCGCTCAATCCATTGGGCAAAACATTTCTCAGAGGGGTATACGCATAAAGAAAATATGAAATGAGCGCGACAAAGAGAAAAACCGCACTAAAAATGCTTAGCGTATTCAGCAAATTTATTTTAACGGATGCGATTTCTGCAAAAGATTCGTCGTTCATTAACACCAAACGGTGTTTGTTACGAAGTTTAGAGATAATTTTGTTGCGCTTGGAATGCATGAATTGAAAATCGTTTAATACTTTGTCAAATATTTCTCCAAAAATACCGTTTTTACCACATAAATCTATGAGATTTGCGTTTATCACAGCGCCACGCCCTACATATCTGTTATTAAGTTTCCTCATAGGTGCTTTCTTCTCTTCTTGTGGGAATGATTCATCATGGGTAAAAAAAGAATGGAACAACACCCGCGCCCATTACAATATTTATTTTAATGGTGAACAAAAATGGCTGGAAACCTACCAAGCCGTGCGGGAAGCCTATAAAGACGATTTCAGAAAACCCATTGAACTATTCAATTACGGAAGTTTAGAATCCCTACAAGGCAACTTGGCTGCTATGGATGAGGTGGTAAAAAAGGCCAGTACCATGATCGATAAATTCCCCAATAGCAAATGGGTCGATGATGCCTACTTGTTAAATGGCAAAGCCTATTTTTTCAAAGGGGATGCCATTGCGGCAATCAATTTATTCGATTTTGTCAGCAATCAAAACAAAGACATTCAGGTACAATTTCAAGCAAAATTATGGTCGGTAAGAGCCTTGTTAATTCAAAATAAGGTTATTGATGCCGAAGCAATGGCCGCAAATATTTTAAAGAATCCCAAGCTACCCAAAGAACTTTTACATGTTGCTCAATTTACCTTAGGGGCAATTTATCATAAGCAAAAAAAGTATCAACAATCTGCCGAATTGATCGAAAAAGCATTGCCCCGAATTACCGATCGAATGGATTGTTACCGCAGCTATTTTGCATTAGGTCAGGCCTATCAAAAAACAGGCGATTATGTGAAAGCAGAAAAGGCATTTGCCAAAGTACCACGATTCAATCCCCCCTATGATATTACCTTTAATTCACAAATCGAACAAGTAAGTATTTTGTCGGCACAGCAACGAGATTTCGTTAAAGCCAACAAAATATTAAATCGCATGCTCAAAGACGATAAGAATTTAGAGTATAAAGGTCAAATATATTATCGGATGGCCTTGAATGAACTGGACGCAGGCAATTCAGAAAAAGCCCTTGAAACGCTTAAAATTTCCGTACAAGAATCCCTCAACGATAAAAATCAAAAAACAACTTCCTATCTCAAAATTGGAGATGTATACTACCAACAACGTTTATATTTAGAAGCTGGACTTTATTACGATTCTGCAAATCGTTTCTTAGACGAAACCCACCCCAATTTTGAAGAAATATTAGCAAAGAATCAAATTGTGACGGATTTGCTGGAACATTTAGTTCGAATTTCTCAAAACGATTCCTTAATACGATTGGCACAAAACGAGTCCTTCTTAAAAGAAAAAATCAAACAAGCGAAACGAAAGGAAAAGGAAGCCGCGGATAAAGCTAAGGAATTGGCTGACCGTGCAAAAAACACCCCTCCTACGAATCCTTTTAACGCAAACCCGGGGATGCCAATGAATCCGAATTTGGGCGGTGGTGGAAACTCTGGTGGTAGTTCATTCCCCTTTTACAATATCGTTACACGTAAAAATGGACTTACCGAATTCAAGCGTTTGTATGGTGACAGGCCTAATGTAGATTATTGGAAATATGCCAATAAAATGCAGTTAAATTCCAATACCCCAAATCAAAAATTGGATACCGTCGAACAGCAGGGTAAAGACAGCATGGGGAGAAAGTCCGATGTATTAAATGATCGTTTAAAAAACATCTCACAAGAAGATCGCAAATATTATAAAGACATACCTTTTGAAAAGGAGCAGCAAGAGATACTTCTGCAAGGAATTGAAAAATCTTTATTTCAATCGGCAGGAATTTATGCCGACAAATTAAATGAATATGAAACCGCACAAAATCAATATTTAACTTTATTGCGAAGGTTTTATCATTCAGAATTTGCTCCACAATCTCTTTATGAACTGATTAAAATCCACCGTATTCAAAACCAACCGTCATTAGCTCGATTGTATACCGATACCTTAAGAACAAGATTCCCGGAGAGTATTTATGTACGCATGCTTGAAAATCCAGATGCTGTGATAAGTGCGGAAAATCCAGAAAGTGAGAATAACGAAATTATCCAAAATTTCTATGACTCGATGGTTATTGCCTTTCAGGAACACCGCTACACGGATGCAATGCGGTTAAAATTAAATGCCGATAAACGTTTTTCAGGAAATATGCTTCAGCCCCGATTTGATTTTGTGTACGGCTTGTGTTTGCTCCAAAATGATTCCACCAAAGCTATTGAAACCTTTAAACAACTCGTGCTTGATTATCCTAAAACGGATGTAAGCGACCGGGCAAAAAGTTTGTTATTATCTCTAGAAAAGCGAAGTATCTCGCTTTTACCAGATTCTCTACAACCTAAAAACACCCAAAATCTGTCCTTCGACTTGCCTAAAACGGGAGAAAAATTGGATGCATTACTCATATTGCCCAAAGAGTCGAATATCAACATTGCAAAAGCCATGATTAGCGATTTGAATAAAAAAGAATTCTCTTTTGACAATCTGGTTATTGGCAGGAATATTCCTTTGGGAGACTTTTATTTGTTGCTCATTGAAAATTTTGAGACTGCTGAAAAAACCAAATTTTATGTAAGTTACCTGCAACAACAAGAGAGTCTTTTTAATAGTAGGGGCATTTTTAAATATCAAACTCTTACGATCTCTCAAGGCAATTTACAGAAACTCGTAAAGGACCAGAAAATAGATGCCTATATCGAATGGCATCAAAATCAAGATATGAATTAATTGGATTCCTTAACCCGTTCCTTTACCTATTTCAAATTAGACGTATATTTGAATCTTAAAGCGCAAATCTTATGAAGTTTTACCCCAGACTTTGGTTGTTTTTTACGGGTACCCTAGTGGTGGTGCTGCTCTTTTTCGTTGGCGTTTCGATGGGTCTTTTAGGGGAAATGCCCGAAATAGCGGATCTTGAAAACCCTAAAAATGCGCTCAGTTCCGAAATTATCGGAAGTGATGGTGTTGTAATTGGTAAGTTTTTCTTAGAAAATAGAACCAATGTAACCTATGATGAAATAAGTCCTAATGCAATTAATGCATTAATTGCAACTGAAGATATCAGATTTCAACAACATTCAGGAATTGATTTTCGCGGTACGGTAAGGGCCTTTATGAGTTTGGGAAGCGATGGCGGAGCAAGTACGATTACACAACAACTTTCTAAAAATTTATTCAGTCGCTTTGAACGCCCTCGAGGGAAATTTGGTCGATTAACGCAAAAACTTAAGGAATGGGTCATTGCGGTAGAGCTAGAAAAACGATATACTAAAAATGAGATTATCGTAATGTATCTAAACACCGTGCCATTTTCAGGCGTTTCTTTTGGACTGGATGCTGCGTCTAAAGAGTTCTTCAACAAACGGCCTATTGAATTGGATATCAACGAAGCCGCTACCCTTATTGGTATGTTAAAAGCCAATTGGAAATACAATCCTAAGTATAATACCGAAAACTCCCTATCGCGCCGCAATGTGGTTTTGTCTCAAATGTTGAAATACGATTATTTGAGCGAAGATTCTTTTGAATTGCTAAAAGTCAAGCCCATAAAATTGCGATACCGATCCTCTTCAAGTTTAGGTATGGCTCCCTATTTTAAAACTCATTTAGGAAATCAACTTAAGGAATGGTGCAGAGATCGCGGATACAATTTATACCGAAGTGGCCTTAAAATTTATACCACCATTGATTCAAAAATGCAAAGGGCCGCAGAAGAAGCCGTAAGCAAACATTTGAGTGTATTTCAACCACAGTTTGTGAAATCTTGGGGGAAGGATTTGCCGTGGAGGTATATTTCTAACCGAGCGGTGATTCCGAATTTTATAGAAGATGCTTTGCGAAAAACTCCTCGTTATCAAGCGTTGAGAACTGAAAACGGTTACAGCCATGAACGCTGCATTCAGGAGTTAAAAAAACCGGTTAAAATGTCAATTTTCAGTTGGTCTGGAGATGTTGATACCCTAATGAGTCCCTATGACAGCATGGCCTATATTAAAAAAATATTACATGCTGGCTTTATTGCGGTAGATCCGAGTACGGGTTATGTAAAAGCTTGGGTTGGGGGCATAAACCACCAACATTTTAAATACGACCATGTAAATCGCAGAGCAAAACGCCAAGTAGGTTCTACTTTTAAACCATTGATTTACGCAACTGCTATAGATATAAACAAGTATACTCCGTGCACTGAATTCCCCCGGGAAAGAACCGTTTTCATATCTGGAGGCAAAGAATGGTCGCCCAAAAACTTTGATGGAAAAGAAGGAGGAATTTGGCCTATGTGGAAAGGTTTGGCGCTCTCCGATAACTTGATAACCGCACAGATTATGAAATCTTTAGGTGAAAATGGACCCGATTTGGTTGTTCAATTTTCAGAACGCGTTGGAATTGATAAAAACCAAGTGCCGCGTGTTCCATCTATTAGCTTAGGAACCGTAGAACTTTCTCCATTCGAAATGGCTTCGGCATATAGCGCCTTTGTTAATAAGGGTTTATGGATAGAACCTACCTATATAACCCGCATCGAAGATAAAGATGGAAACGTAATTGAAGAATTTGAAACCCCTAAACACGATCAAGTATTGGATCAAGAAAAGGCCTATACCATGTTGCAATTGCTTAAACGCGTTGTAGATCGCGGTACCGCATTTGGAATGAAGGGAAGATATGAAATTGAAGGCGATATAGGAGGCAAAACAGGTACAACTCAAGGTGCCGCCGATGGTTGGTTTATGGGAGTTACCAATGATTTGGTTTGTGCCACATGGGTTGGCGCGGATGATCCAACGGTTCGGGTTCGATATTCAAGTATGGGCCAAGGAAGTAAAATGGCGATGCCTATATTTGGAGAATTCATGAAAACTTTACAGCATGATAAGTCTATTCAATACATCGCTAAGCCCTTTGAAATACCAGAAGGTATGGATGTTGGAGCCCTTTTTGATTGTGCCCGCCAAAACAAACCCAAGGCCAAAATTGGAGGTGATTTAAATGTAAATGGTTTGGGAGACTAAAAAATACAAAACAGATTGTGCAAGTTCAGATTTTTTACTATTTTTGCAGTCCTTTAACAAGAAATTATTTATGAAATCCGAAATACATCCAGGAAGTTACCGCAAAGTGGTATTCAAAGACATGAGCTGCGACTTTGCTTTTTTGACTGAAAGCTGCGTAGACACCAAGGAAACGATCCAATGGGAAGATGGTAACGAATATCCCTTGTATAAATTGGAGATTTCGTCTGCTTCTCACCCGTTCTATACCGGTAAACAAAATCTTATCGACACTGCCGGTCGTATCGACAAATTCCGCAAGCGTTACGCAAAGAAGTAATTCAAGCGAAAGATATTCATTTCAAAATCCCTCCAATGGAGGGATTTTTTTATTTATTGCTCCTCTCGAAAGTCTATTTTTATACCTCCAGACCAAAAAATACCTTTAAATTCGTGACATGGTAATTCGTTTTTTTGAAAACCCCAATGACGCATCTCTGTATCCCCTAACATCTACAAGACCTGCTGCTGCATTGCGAGTTGGAATTCTTAGTATATCTGAAAAATGGGCTCACGACTTATCTGCTGAAAAATACGGTTACCTAACAAGGTCCTATTTACAAAATCGATTCCCAGATATAAATGCGAACCTGCATATTAACGGAAATGTACTTCCCAACAGTGCCTTGATTAATGCGGTGTTCAACTTACCTGAAAATTCAAGTTTGGTTCAAGCTGGAGATTGCTTAGCCTATTCAGGTGATGGTAAAAACCAGATAGAATTTGAAGGAATCATACATATAATCAAACGCCCTTTCCATATTTTTAAGTATAATGGTGCGGAAATCCATGCCGATTATACGAGATTAACCTCCCAAAGAGTCAGTGAACCTTTGTCGATCACAAATACTCAAATGGGAGAATACCCTATATTTTTGGAACCCGGAGCCAAGGTAGAATGTTGTATTTTAAACACTACCGAAGGTCCTATTTACATCGGAGAAAATGCCCAAATCATGGAAGGAAGCATGCTTAGAGGTCCTTTTGCAATGTGTGAAGGTTCAAATATCAAAATGGGCAGTAAAATATACGGTGCCACTACCTTAGGCCCTTATTGCAATGTCGGCGGAGAAGTCAGTAACGTAGTTTTTCAAGGTTATAGCAATAAAGGACATGACGGTTTTTTAGGCAATGCCGTTTTGGGTGAATGGTGTAATATTGGGGCAGATACAAATGCTTCAAACCTCAAAAATACTTACGACGATGTGAAAGTTTGGAGCTATCAAAGTAATCGGTTTGAAAAGAGTGGGGAACAATTTTGTGGATTAATCATGGGCGATCACAGTAAATGTGGCATCAATACCATGTTTAATACCGGTACGGTGGTTGGCGTTGGCGCAAATATATTTGGAGCAGGATTCCCTCGGCCTTTTGTTCCGGATTTCTCATGGGGCGGAGCTACAGGATTTGTAACCCATAAGTTACCACAAATGGAAAAAACGGCGCAACTCATGATGCAACGTCGTAAAAGGAATTATGATTCCGAAGAACAAGAAATTATCCGGGCAGTTTTTGAACAAACCGAAACCTATCGAACATGGGAACGGGAAACTGAATAAACGCGTAAAAGCATCAATAAACCCAACAGATTCCCAACAAACCTAGCCCTATTCTATAGGGAGTCGTTGAACTGAAAAAACGCGATAAACTATAATTCTAGGAGTTCAATTTGATTGCGTTGAAGCGTTAATAAATCCCGTTGTTCCATTTTCTTAAGCAATCGTGAAACCACTTCACGAGAGGTATTTAAGTCATTAGCGATACTTTGGTGCGAAACATGTAAAATTTTCGACTTGGCTTTTTGAGATTCTTTTTTAAGATAAAATTCCAATCGTTCATCCATACCTCTAAAAGCAACGCTATCTAAGACCTCTAAAACTTCTTCAAAACGATTGCGGTAGGTGTTGATCACAAATTCCTGCCAGCTTCGATATTCCCGGACCCATTCGTTTACTTTAGCCATTGGAATCATCAGAATTTCTGAATCTTCAACGGCTACTCCCATAACTTGACTTTGCTCTTGGTGTCTTAGGCAGGACATTGACATGGCACAGGCTTGTCCACTTTGCAAGTAGTAAAGAAAAAACTCGCCTCCTTCATCTCCCTCACGATATATTTTTATAGCCCCACGAACGACAACCAAAGCGGAACTCAGATGTTGGCCTGTTCTCACAATTACATCTCCAGCTTGAACTTCCTTTACTTCACTGAATTGG
>CBFHGY010000076.1:0-11184 GCA_965655465.1 Bacteroidia bacterium
ATCATATTCAGCATTTGCAAATGGTGTTTTCGTTTGAGAATATAGTGTGCTCACATGCAGGCATTTCATCGATTTGGGTCAACCGAAACATCGGAAGGGAAGATAAAGGCGTTTGGAGTAGGTTTGACCTCCCGGGATTAGCGCATGCAATCAATCAGCTGTTTGTAAGTGATCCCAAAAAGTTCGATTCGCAGGGCTTTGAATCATCCGGAGACGAACCGCAACAAACCCCTATTTGGATCCGCCCAAAGTCACTTAGAGAAAGCAACGTAGGAACATTGGAGGAAACCGCGGTGCAAGTCGTAGGACCATACCCGCGTGAAAGATGCCGAAGCCGATTTCCAAAGGTCCCTCAATTAATGGGAGGGGAAGTACTTTTTCGTTGATTCTTTGTTTTTGGGGAATTACCTCATTTGGGATAAGGGCTTTTGGCAATTAGGGGGGATTTAAGGGTATTGCTTGAATCAGAAGGAATGAGTTTCCAGTTTGGGTTAGGATATGAAATTGGGTGAGGGGAAAAGGAATGATAGCGTAGAGTGGAAGATGACTTTCTGTTGATGTCCGTTAGTTCTAAGCTACTTGGATCCCCAATTATATTCTTGTTCTGTTTTTAATCGTTTTGTTTTTTTCAACAGTGATTTTTTTCCTCTGAGTAGTTGAAGTCAAAAGGAAATTTTATTATTTTCTAGATTAAATAAATTCAATCCGCTATTTTTACCTTATATAATGAAGCAATCTTACGAAGAAGTCATTTCCGTGTTGTTGAAATTTAGAGACGACCGCGACTGGGAGCAGTTTCATGATTCTAAAAATTTGGCCTTGGCTTTGTCTATTGAGGCTGCAGAGTTGAATGAATTGTTCCTTTGGAAGAATTTGCCGGAAAGTGAAAATATCCCTAAAGAAAAGTTAAAAGAAGAACTGGCAGACGTTTTATCATTTGCTTTTTTATTAGCGCACAAACACGGACTCAATCCGTTTGATTTGGTGTTAGATAAAGTAGTGAAGAACAACGAAAAGTATCCGGTTGAAAAAGCAAAGGGAAAGTCAGATAAATATACTGAACTTTAAATGGTGGCTAAATTTAAAATTTCAGAGTATCCTTTCAATGAAGATGTGGAGTCTGCAATTATTAAAAATCACCGGGAATTTCTCGCTTGGCCTTTGGTATATTTACTAAGGGATGACCGTTTCTTAGAAGCATATATTGGCGAAACTACAGATGTAATCAATCGGTTAAAAGCGCATTCTAAAAATGAAGAAAAGCGCAAGAATTCTAAAGTAAATCTTGTTTTTAGTAAATACTTTAATAAATCGGCGACGCTTGATTTGGAATCGAATTTAATACGGTACTTACATGCCGATGGCAAATTTAAATTGCAAAATGGCAATTTGGGTCTCACCAATCACAGTTACCACCAAAGGGAGGTGTATTGGGATATATTTCAAGACATTTGGAATGAGTTAAGGGGGATGGGGGTTGTAAGACACTCGCTTGATTATATTGATAATTCTGATTTATTCAAATATTCGCCATATAAAACGCTATCCCCAGAGCAATTGATTGGATTGAAAACCATCTTGCAGTGTTTGTTGGATCCAAAGGCCAAAACGACGTTGATTCACGGTGGCGCAGGAACCGGGAAAACCATATTGGCGTTGTTTATTTTTAAATTACTTAAAACGGATTTATCAAATTTTAATTTATCTGATTTTGGGGACGATCATCAAGAATTGATTGAATTGATAAATGCCGTTAAACGCCTTTATGGAGAAAATATGGAAATGGCTTTGGTTATTCCTATGTCTTCCTTTAGAAATACTATTTCGAAAGTTTTCAAAAATATAAGTGGTTTGTCTGGAAATATGGTTATCGGCCCGGCCGAGTTGGCGAGCAAAAAATACGATTTGGTCATTGTGGATGAAGCCCACCGATTGCGACGAAGGGTGAATTTAGGTTCGTATTTCAAGTCGTTTGATCAGGCTTCTGAAAAATTGAATTTTGACAAATTGAGGCATACAGAGTTGGATTGGGTGATTAAGCAATCGCAAAAATCTCTGTTGTTTTACGATAGGTTTCAGACCATAAAACCATCGGATGTGGCTCGAACCCAATTTGAAGATTTGGAGAACGCTACAAGCACCCGAATCGAAGCTCTAAAAAATCAAATCAGATCAAAAGGTGGCAATGATCTTGTTACCTTCATTCATGAACTATTGGATGGAAATGCAGTCAAATTGAAGATTTTTGAACATCCCCAATTTGTGTTGAAATTGTTCGAAGATTTGAAGGAAATGCAAGAGGCGATTATAGAGCAAGAAAGGGTTTATCAGCTATCAAGAATGGTGGCGGGATATGCTTGGGAATGGGTTTCTAAGAAAGATCCAACCAAGAATGATATCGTGATTGGAGATGTAGAATTGAAATGGAATTCTAAAAATATTGATTGGGTGAATTCTACAAATGCAATGAGCGAAGTGGGTTGCATTCACACTACTCAAGGCTATGATTTGAATTATGTTGGGGTGATAATTGGTCCTGAATTGGATTATGATCCTGAACTTAAAACGTTGATAGTATATCCCGAACGCTACAAAGACAAAGCCGGAAAAAACACTATCAAAGATGTTCGAATTTTAAAAGATTACATTCTCAATATATATAAGACTATTATTCTTAGGGGTATCCGAGGAAGTTATATTTATGTCTGTAATCCCAATTTGAGAGAATATTTTGCGAAATATATAGTTAAATATCCCTCAAAAGAAAGAGAGGGTGATGAGATAAAATTCTTAGATTTTCCGAATGAGCGCACCGTGCCATATTACAATCTATCCGCAGCTGCAGGAAGTTTTTCAGAACTGCAAATAGTCGAAGATACAACCTTCATTGAACTAGAAACCCGCCATCTACATTTGGATTCTTTATTCGCCTGCAAAGTGGTTGGAGAGTCGATGAACAAAGTAATTCCATCGGGTTCAATTTGCTTGTTCGAACGTTATACCACAGGCTCTCGAAACGGTAAAATAGTGCTCGTGGAACTCACCGATTTCCAAGATCAAGAATCGGGCTCGAGCTATACGGTCAAGGAATATTCCAGCAAGAAAACCCAATCGGAAGAGGGGTGGGAGCATTCAGAAATTAGATTATTGCCCCTGTCAACTGAGCCATTCGAACCTATTATTTTGAGGGACGAAGAATCGCAACGCTTGAAGGTGATTGGGGTATTCGTGAAGGTGATGGGATGATTTTAATTAGTGGTTTATAACTCAGAAACCAACATAGGAAAGTTAGGCTCTATACAGTTCGTAGTCTCCTTTTTTAGGAAGATGTCTTTTCCAATAAGTCAAATATTATCTGACTTTTTTCAAGGGCTTTGATTTCAGGGTTTTGTAATAAGTCAGTCGATATCTGACTTATTTATTCGTTAACTATACAAATTTCAGTATGTCACCCAGCTGAGTGAGATTGTCAAGGCAAAACAGCATCTTCAACTTGAAATTGTTTTCATATCTTATTTGAATTCAGCCTTTTTAATAATTCGTGTAATTTATTACCAATCGGAGTTTCGAATCGGAGAAATATTAAATTTTTGTATGAAGGTATAGTTCAATATTTCACTTGCTGATTTTCCGAATAGCCTTTTAAATTCTTGTTGGTTAGACTTTACTGCAAAGTCTTCTAAAGAATGCAGTGCCCCTTTCTCTGTTAATGCATCACTCTGTTTTTGAGTAAACTGTATATTTTTTAACGTTACTCTGTACTTGCCTTCTTTCAAATCGATTATAGCAAAAGCAGTAATGAGGCTACTGCTAATATAAATAGGGGTTAACATTGCGGAATAGCCAGCACCAAGATGGTCTGCATCAATTGGTTTCATTTCGCCAGATATAATTCCCCCTGTCACGGTAACGTCTTTCATAATGCCCGAAACAACGAGGTTTTTATATATGCTTGTTGAATCCATATTGGTGGGATAAATATTCTGCCATTCTACTTTTGATCCCACAATAGTAAAGTTATTTACTGTTTGGGCTGAAATCATACCTATTGAAAGGATAGTAGAACAAATGATAAAAAGTACTTTCATAAATCTATGTGTTTAATTCCCGTGAAAATAATAGTTTTTTACATGATTTTTGGGTGTTAGAATAGAATAATTTCTTTTTTTGAAATGCTTCTTTTAAATCGTCACACATATTGAATGTGAAATTTTGTATCCACGGGTAACTACTTATTCTTATGGATGCAATTATCGTAAAATCGACCTTGGATCTTCCCTACAGGGCAAACTCCGGCCAGATACAAAGGCGTCCCACGGCTTTAAGCCTAGGTATAGAGCATCCCAAACAGCCACAGCGGAATCTTGTTCCCAGAACTGTTTTCGACGTCGATGGCCAGGTAGGAGTGGGGTACACCCTTGATTTGCTGGAAGTTTTTGTTGGCCCCCCAACTTCGAACGTGTATTTTTGATCTACTAAGAAATCTCCCGATCGGGAGGCGCTTGCCTGGTGCTGCTCTGCCACTTGATTGAAGATAAATGTTTCTCTAATTGATCCAATGTTCGCTTTCCCATCGACGATAAGATGCATGAAGTGGGTGTTTTCTAAGTAGATCTTTTCTGTTTTTTGAAAAAAACTTAGTTTCTCCTTATCGCATCCAATATTTTGCCACTGAGTACTTTTTAATTATATTCGAATGTATATGACTTATGAAAAGGTTTAAACATACGTATCTGTTTTTGCTGTTTATGGTTTTAAACCATTTATTAATAGCACAAACATTTCTAAGCGGTGATCCATTCCAAGATCATTTTTTTATCGAAAATAAAGGCCAGTTTAATCGTCTTTTAGACAAGGATGTTTTATATGAATTGTCGGATGGAAGCGATAAGATTTATATTTTAAGTAATGGTTTTTTATGGATGAAATTTTTGGGTGTTGCAAAAAATGGAGATTCGAGTTATAAAATTTCTACCATTCAGAATCGATTTTTAGGTTGTAATAAAAACGCAGAGATACATGCCCAGGGTAAAACAAAACATCATTTCACTTATGGAAATTCTAGTTCAAGAGCAAATGGATATAAGAAATTAGAATTCTTAAATTTCTATCCCAAAATAGATTTAATTTATGAATTTGGCAAATTAGGTGAAGGTTTAAAATATTCGTTTAGGATAAATTCAGGAGGAGATCCTAGGGTAATAAAGTTTAATTATTTATCCGATAATCTTAAATCTACAATTTTTCAAAATCAAACCTTACATGTCTCCAATTCCGATTATGGGTTAAAAGAGTTTGGTTTAACAGTATTGAATCAAAATGGTTACCGATTACCGATATTTTATGAATTTAAGGACGGCAATTTCACCTATCAGATTCCGGATTTTAAAATGGGGGATGGAATCCTAATTGACCCTTGGGTTAAATCGGTTGATAGCCTTACTCGAACAAATATAAATTCCGAACGATATGGTGAAAATATTGGCTTTGACGTAGATTATGATTCCAAAGGTTCGGTATTTGTTTATGGCGGCTGCCCTTTGGATGGCAATCAATCTAAACTTGCGAAATACGATGCTTCGGGAAATTTGGTCTGGGTGTTTCAAGGAATGGTTAACCTTCCTAAACAAGGAATTTATTGGTATTCAAATCCACTAGGCGGGTCAAGTCGTTTAGGGTCATTTGTAATAGATCGTTCTAATGATAAGGTTTATCTAAGTGATGCTTGGGGGATGCCTAAAGTAGGAAATTTAATCATTCGATTAGATTCCAATGGTAATTCTGACAGTTTTCTAATCCATCATCCAGGCTTGACCACAGCTAATAAATTTCTGTTTAGATGTGATCCCCACAGAGTAATAACTTTGGGTGGATTTAATCATTATAATTATTGGTCTAATTTATTTGAATTATTAGATACCAATATTTACAAGCCAAAGGCCTTTACTCCAAAGAAATTATCCCAATATGAAATGATTATAGATGCAGCTACGGATGATTCGAATATCGTATATGTATTACTCAAGGCCTTTTCACCGCCCTACAGTGTTACTAATAATTCAAATAATGTAGATGTATTAGCGAAGCTGACGGATTCATTGACTGGCACTTTATGGTACGACACGCTTTTAACCAAAATCGATCAGTGGACTATCAAACCTTTAGTACCTCGATATCTCAACCAAAAAATAAGTATTGGTTATTCTACCAATAGTATCGCGGCTACTAAAAATTATATATACTACTACGATGGGAAATTCATCGCTGCTTACAATAAATTTTCTGGAGCTTTAGTAAAATTAGATAGTTTGGTGGGTAAATCACAATCTTTTCAACAAGGAATTGTAGCTGATAACTGCGGAAATATTGTCGTAGGATCTGATTCCGGTAGATTGAAGGTATTTAAGTTCGACGGGAGTAATTTTAAATGGATTAAAAATGTTTCCGTATATCCTAACTCCGATCGGTGTGTACTAGATTTAAGTTGGGATAAGGATAGAAATGTGTTAGTATTTTCTGGCGATAGCATGGTCGGTGTGGTAAGTAATCCGGTTAATTGTGAAGCAAGTAAAACTACCGAATTTTCCGTCTATCCTGTAAATCGCTGCAGTTACTTTGCCTATGCGGACATTAAATATCCCGATACAACCAAAGCCTATACTTTTTCTTGGTTTGATAGTACCGAAAATAAGGTAGTTCGGAAAGTAACAAAATTTAAGCAATTTAAGGATACCCTAGAAAAAAGAGACCCGACCCATAGTTATCTTGTATCTATCAAACAAGAAGATGCCTGTTATTCACTGGTTTCAAATTTTTGGCTTAGAGCGTTTCCTCAATTCGATACCTTGTTAGAAATAAAACTTTGTTTTGGGGAATTTTATACACATGATAATAGTAATTTGACGAATGACACGCAGTTCGTAGATACTTTCAAAACCCTTTTAGGGTGTGACTCCCTTATAAGATATTCCTTAGCTTTTTATAACCACTCCAACTTGAAACAAAAGAAAACTATTTGTATGGGTGATACTTTTTGGGTTGGTCCGCTTTTTTATACCAAAAGTGGTAACTATTCCGATACTTTGATTAATTCAGTAGGTTGTGATTCAGTTGTAACCACAGAATTGAGGGTAATTCAAGACACATCGATTCAGTTTATTCAAATTTGTGACGGAAGTAGTATCAATATAGGAACACATATCTATACGATTTCAGGCCTTTACACCGATACTTTTATGAATTATTTAGGTTGTGATTCTATTGTGAGAACCAAATTGATTGTTAGTCGAGATACGCTCATCGAGAGGTTTTCCGTAATATGTCGGGGAGATTCAGTAAAAGTAGGAATAAATAAATACGATAATGAGGGTATTTATATAGATTCATTTAAGCGGGAATCGGGTTGTGATTCAGTGATAAAAACGTATTTAACCGTGAACCGAGACACCATGATTACCACAATTGCCAGAATTTGCAAGGGTGAAACATGGCGAGTTGGCAATAATGTTTACACTAAACCTGGTGCATATGTAGATACCTTGCATCGTCTAACGGGTTGTGATTCGGTAATTATTACAGAGCTGAATATCTTGAACACCAATGATACAACCAAGCAAATTGTGCTATGCTCGGGAGATAGTGTTTGGATTGATGGGGAGGTTTACAATTTCAGTACGAGTTTTGATAAAGTGTATCAAAACAGTAATGGATGCGATTCAACGGTAACCTACAGAATTCAGAAAAGAGAAGTTTTTGCAGATTTTGAAATAGATAGCTCGCAAAATCCTGTTTTCGAATTTAAAAATTTATCTAATAATAATTGGAAGTTCTATTGGTCCTTTGGTGATTTAACAACCGATTCGGTAAATAGAACTGTTACTCATACGTATAAAAATGATGAAACCTACTGGGTCAATTCTTGTTTAACCGTTTTAGATAGCTTTGGTTGTCGAGATTCGGTATGCTATCAGATACAAATTTCGAAATTATTGTATCGCTTGTTTAACATCTTCACACCGGGCAAGGATGGGACAAATGATGTATTGAAAATAGGATATAAAGGAGGTGCGTTTCAGTATAATTTAATGATATTTAATCGTTGGGGTGCTAAAGTGTATGAAGTTAAAAACGCGAATGTGGAAGACGAAAGTAAATTTTGGAATGGAAAAGTAAATAATACCGATTTGGAATGTCCATCTGGTAGTTATTATGTTTTATATCAATTATACCTGGAAGGCCCAAATAAACCGCCAACTGCAGTAAATGGGATTGTCACACTCATTAGGGAGTTAGAATAAGGTCGCATTTTTTCAGATTGCTTTTTACAGAAAGCAAAATCGACAATTGCTTTCTGTAAAAAGCAATTTTGAATATTCACTAAGACTTAGTGCTGGGTACTAACTGCGGCCAGACACACGCGTTCCACTAATTTTTTACGACGCGAATGACCGCTTTTTTGCCATCTGCTTTTACCGCTACAATGTAAACGCCTGCTGGATCTTGAATGAAAAGATCCAACGTTTGTGCATTAACCGCCGTTTTCGATGCAATTACTTTTCCGAGTACATTGATAATTTGGATCTCCGCCGTGCTGAATGGATTTCCCAAGTCAATAAAGAAATGACCATGGGTAGGATTGGGATAAACAATCAGGGTATTCCCAAAACTGTTTTCCAGGATTCCCAAATTCAAAATAGACACACAAGAAGACGTATCTACACACCCATTTTGAGTCAACTCAACCGCATAATTTCCGTTTACCGTAGGGGTAAAAGAGGCTGCGGTTTGACCCGAAATTTCGGCATAATTCTTATCGCAATCCAGCCACTGATACGTGGCCGCGGTGTTATTAGCGGTGATGGTTTCCCCCGAAATAGTCGTGCTGAGGTCAGCAACACTGTTGATGGTCAAATTCAAGGTTACTAAAGAATCACAGCCACTGGCCGTGCCTCCAACTATATTGTAAACGGCGCTATTGTTGTTTTCTGTGTAGGTATTTCCATCAATCCAAGTGAACGCACCGCAAGCCGTTTGCACGTCGGTACTTCGGGCAATACAATTTTTAAATATGTAGGAAGCACCAGCGGAGCCAAGGGTATTTCCTCCAGAAGCATTTTCGCTTTCCATGTGAGCACCTACTATTGCGTAATCTCCTGAAATTGCGACAGAATTCCCCAGTACGTTACTACTCCCTCTGTCGGTAGCAACAATTTTGTCTGATTGAGTCCAATTTCCCGAACTTTTCTTGAAAATATAAGCAGAACCTGCATTGGCTAGGGTATTTCCACCTTTTTCATCTTCGTCTTCATTATAAGCCCCCACTATCGCATGGTCTCCAGAAATGGATACCGAAGCACCAAACATATCACCGGTCGCTCGATCGGCTGCCACTACCTTTTCCGCCTGTTTCCAGGTAGTCCCATTTCTTTCGAAAATATATGCCGAACCGGCCAAATTTAGTTTTGCGCCACCGGTAGCATTGTGTTCTTCTAACATAGCGCCCACAATTGCATAATCGCCCGAAATGGCTACAGAATGACCAAACTCATCACCTGCTGTTTTGTCTGAAGCATTGAGAATTTGCATTTGCGACCAGTTGCCCGTGGTGCTTTTCTTAAAAATTGTGGCAGTTCCAGCTTCCGTGAGTATCGTTCCACCCGCTGCAGAAAGAGCGTCTCTTGGGGTGCCAATTATTGCATAGTCTCCAGAAATACCTACAGACCAACCAAAATTATCATCAGTAGCGGCAGAATTACCTACTATTTTTTGCTCTTCAGACCATACGGAAGGTCCTTTTTTAAAGATATAGGCCGAGCCCTTATTAGATTGAAAATTAAAGCCCGTAACCGAGTGATCTTCAAGGGGCGCTCCTACAATCGCATAATCGCCCGAAATAGCCACCGAGTGACCAAATTCATCTGCACGCTCTCTATCCGAAGCCACGATTCTATTCACTAGACTCCAAGAGCCACTTTTATTTTGAAAAATGTATGCCGCTCCCGCATAGGGATTTCCGGTAGTGCCAACGGTAATACTTTTTCTTGGCGCCCCTACAATTGCATAATCGCCTGAAATAGCTACTGAAGTTCCAAACTCATCACCGGCCGCACGATCTGAGGCCACAATCTTTTGGACTACCGTCCATGTACCAGAATTATTCTTAAGGATATATGCCGAGCCCGCATCTTCAAGGTATTGTCCGCCGTTTGCATTATGGTCTTCTTTGTATGCGCCTACTATGGCATAATCGCCAGAAATCGATACCGAATATCCATACCGATCGTATAAGGCCCTATCTGTAGCCACAGATTTTACTACTTGGTCCCAGTTTTGAGAAAAAAGGTTATTGGATAAGCCCGATAGCATTAATAAGGTAAATGCAACAAGTGATTTCGGCAATAAGGTCAGAAATTCATGTTGATGAGGTCGTTGCTTTATCATGTAAATTAAGAAGTTAGGATTAAGAAAGTGGGTTGCGTTTTGAGCAAATGTAAACAATTGTGCTTAATAATTATTTACCCCGATCAACCGCCCCCCAACTCGTCAAACTTCGCCTTCATCGTTGGATTTCCATGCGTTAACTTCTTGATCGTTAAATCTTCTGTTTTCTCATTCGCCAAGCGCAAATTGTTTTCCGACGATAGTAAGGCTGCCTTTGTTTTTTCCAATTCCTTAATCGTTTTATCAATACCCGCAATGGCCTCTTGGAACTTGCGACTCGCCAAATCGTAGTTTCGGGCAAAACCCTCCTTAAACTTGTTCATCTTCTCCTCGAAATTCGTAATGTCGATGTTCTGATTGCGCATCAATGCCAACTCAGCCTTATACTGCAGCGAATTCATGGCCGCGTTGCGCAGCAAGGAGATAATCGGAATGAAAAATTGCGGACGTACCACATACATCTTTGGAAACCGGTGCGACACATCCACAATGCCCGTATTATAATACTCGTTATCGATCTCCAACATAGACACCAATACCGCATACTCGCATTTCTTCTCCGTGCGGTCTTTGTCGAGCTCCTTCAAAAAATCTTCGTTCCGTTTTTTCGTTGCCGTTTCATCGCCCTCGTTCTTCATCTCGAACATTATCGAAATGATTTCATTACCTGCCTCGTCATTTTCCTTGTAAATGAAATCACCCTTACTGCCCGTTTTGCTATCGTTGTCCTTCTCAAAATAAGCC
>CBFHGY010000077.1:0-11083 GCA_965655465.1 Bacteroidia bacterium
CACCTTTATTACCGAATATTATACCTCTATACAATCATGCGATTCGATTGTAAGCTATTCCATCTCCATCCTTAAAAAATATGAACAGACCTTTCCCATAAAAACCTGCGAAAAATTCACCTCGCCATTAGGTAAAGTTATTATCTCAGATTCATTCGTTACCGATTCCTTCATTGCGCAATCCGGGTGTGATTCATTAATTCATTACATGGTTACCATTCATAAAAACCAATATAAAACCGATACCCTTAATGCCTGCGACTCGCTCATTTTCTTGGGAAAAACCTATACTAAATCTCAATGGGTTCAACACAAATATGCAACCTACTTAGGATGTGATTCATTTCAAACCACTTTAGTGCGTATTTTCCCATCCTATTTCCAATCCGTAGAAATACAAGCTTGTGACTCATTTGTGTCAAGTACCGGCACTACATATTACGATTCTGAAACCTATAAGGAACGTTTTACAAGTCAAAATGGTTGCGATTCTATTATTGAAACTACGCTAAACATTTTCCGTTCTGCTACCTATTTCGATACGCTCAATTCTTGTGAACCAATAACCCTTAGAGACTCCCTATATAGCGGTTCCACAACGGTTAAATTCATGGGAAAATCTAAGAACGGCTGCGATTCTATACGAATTACAGAATTGAATATTGTTCAAATCAACAATCAAATTAATGTTCAAGATTCCATGTTGAATCTTCAGGAACCCGATTGGACAGAAATTCAGTGGTATGACTGCAATACCTTAGAAAATATAGGCCGCAACAATATAGCCAGTTTATTAATCCCCTACTCAGGTGATTTCAAAGCTAAAATCATTAAAAACAACTGTGAGAAATGGTCTGATTGTGTTAGCAGCGAACGGAAAAATGATTTCTCGATTTTTGAGTCTTCTCAAATTCGCGTATCCCCAAACCCTAACATCGGAAACTTTCAAATTCTGGGATTACATATTCAAGATCAAATATGCATGTTCGATGCTCAAGGCAAAAAGTTAAATTTCAATCGAAATAGCTACAATCCAAATGAATTCGAAATTCCTGATTTCAGGGGCTTAGCAATTATCCAAATTTACAGCGATTCTAAAGCACCCTGTGTAATTAGGGTTTTGATAGGCGACTAAAATTCCTTTTTTTTGAATTTATGTTTTTTTCAAAAAAAGCCAACAAGCATTATAGCTCACTTTTCTTTTTATTAACCTTAACGATTTCCGTAAATGCCCAACTGGAATTCAACCAACAAAAAAGAATAAGCAAAGGGCTCGATTATAGCGGTCACAGCGTGTCCTTTTTCGGTAATGGAGACTATATTATAGCAGGGAACATCGTTGACACGGTTTCACTTAGTAAAGACCAAAGGATTATTCCCACTACCTTGCCTGGAATTTATTTAGCATTATTCAATGCACAAGACAGTTTAATTTGGAGTCGCGAAATTAAAGCGTCGTCAAGTTCAAATACATTGCGAACCAATGTGCCCATTAAGGTTGGCTCTGATGGTGATATATTAATTGCAGGTGAGTTCACAGGTACCTTAATTTTTCCCAATGGTACACAAAAATCTGCTGGAGTTTTAAGCGATATTTTTTGGGTTCGATATGCGAAAAATGGTGTTCTCAGAGCTGTTGGCACCTATGCTGATGCCCTTTGCTATCAAACGGCCTTGGGTTCCGATTTAAGAGTAGCCATCGGTGGCAGAACCATGAATGGCGGCAATAATGCATTTGTTGCCTTATTTGACTCTTCAGGTACGATCAACACTAAGGGGAATTATGTTTTTACCGGCACAAAAAACAACCGCGACGCAGTTACATCTTTGTGTTTTGGGCTGGATGAGTCCATCTATTTTGCGGGACATGCAAATTCAGATAGTATCGGTTATTACACTTTCCCTCAGTATGTTGATGCTCCAAACGACATAAATAGATATACGTTATTTCTAGGCAAATTCAATCCCAATCACGCACTTTCATGGTTTAAAGGAGCAACCCCTATTCCCGGTTCTCAACCCTATACTTTTGATCTCAACAATTCGCAATTTCAAAACAGTCTTAACCGAGTGGTTTTCTCTGGATTTTATAATCGATCGAATTTTTATTTGGATAAAGACACCTTTCCAAAGACTTCCACCGTAAATTCAGATGCCAGGAAACCCATTATTATATGTATAGATACTGCTGGAAAAATAGTATGGAATTCGAGTATTGGACTCAATGCAGAAAATCAAAGAGGTGAAATTTATACCCTTTCTACCTTTGAAAACGACCTCATTATAAGCGCCGATATAGAGCATTATCTTTTTTCCACGTTAAAAATTGGAAACCTTGATTTCAATTGGGGAGATAAAGCGCTTGCCGTAATTCGTTTAGACTCTTTAGGAAATATTAAAACCACTCTAGGAACCGACCCCGCAAAAAAACAGAAAATTCAATATGTAAAAAGTTGTGCCTTCAATCCCCAAAAAGGGTATTTCATGATGCTCTTGAATGCAAGCAGCACCGACTCCATTCTATTTCCTAAATTATCGGTATCCACCATGGGCAGTTTTTTAATTTCCACCTTGGAATGCAATTTAACTGCTAGCATCCCACCCTTTCAAAAACAGTTTTGTCAAAACGATCTGCCTTACTCCGTTTCAGGATTGCCCAAAGGGGGACGCTTTTTAGGTTTGGGTATTGACACTTTGGGAATTATTGATCCGAGCCAACTCAATGTTGGAAAATATCCCTTTCAGTATACGATTAATGATCTTAAAGGCTGTGAATCTGCTATTTGGGACACATTTACCATTTCCGCATTATCAAATATCAGTTTCGGGTTCATTGAAAAAGAATTTTGTCCTAAAGATACCCTCATTACACTTAATGCAAGTCCATCTGGGGGAATATTTTATGGGAATGGAGTAATTTCTCAAAGTTTCAATCCTTCGAAAGCAAATCAAGGTAATAATAGCATTTCCTATGTATTTACGAATGCCAACAATTGCACCTCTAAGGATTCGATTGAAATATTCATAAAAGACATTTCGGAATGTGAAACTCAAAATAATTTAACGAGTTACGCACCAATATTATGGGAGGTTTCACCCAATCCGTGCAGCGATATCCTTAAAATTCGAATTCCAGAGCATATCACCTCTACAAGTGTGCACATCTTGAATTATCAAGGAAAAGAAATTCAAAAAATCAATTACGTCAAGGATCAAGACTATATTGTACTGAAGGATATCCCACAAGGATTGATATGGGTCATCTTGGACTCAGGTTTGGAACGAAAATCGTTCCTAATTTCGCACCCATAAAGAGAGTTTTCGTAAACTGAAACATCTTTGCAAAATCTTTTTCGCAAGAGATTTGCTAAAATTACCCATTTTAATCATTGAAATCGACGCGCGGCGTGTCAAAGGGAAAAACCCCGATCAAAGTCATTTACATCGCCTCTCATTCACGGTTTTGCCAGAACTGCATTGTTACCGCTTACAAGTGAACTTACTTACTTAACAGATACTGCTTCAAAGCTTCTAATTCTTTTTCCTGATTTTTATTTTGGATTACCATTAAATCAAGGTCATTTTGATGCTTTTGAATCATTTCTACATGCATAGAGGTTAATGATTGATAGTTCATTGATTTGGTTTGAATTTCATCCGAAGCAGTTGCAATTAATTCGGGGAAAATTTCTTCCACCTCTTGAGAAATGAAACCATAGTTCAATTGGTGGGCAGCAAAAACCTCGGCATTCCAATAATAGGTTACTGGTTTCAAATTCATATATTTCGTTGAAATATCTGATTTCAAATCTGTTATGGTATTCTTCAATCGCCTATCAGACATTGCACTCAAGGTGCTATAATAAACCCCGGACACGGAAAGATCCCAAGTGCAAAGTCCACCCCCCCATCCTGTAGGCCAGTTGGTTTTTATATTTCCATTCTGATCGGAAATTAAAACACGCGACTGACCAGTTTCACGAAACTCAATTAGTTTATTACTTGAAGAACCATTATTAAAATTCCACTTCGAATTAATGATAAATCCATCGGTAGCATTTTGGATTCCGATTGAATAACCCCTCACTCCAGCAATATCCAGAGAGGTATAGGGATCTCCGCCCCCGTTTCCAGCAGTTCGGACGCAAATAACCGAATGAGCAGTGGAAGAGCTATTATTAGTATTCAAAAGATTTACCATAGGTGCGTCATGTCCACCAAGAAGTCCAGAGTATACATTTGAATTCTGAATATGCAAGAAAGTACTTGGAGTTGAAACGCCCATTCCGACCTTGCCGTTAATTAAAGTGTACCCTGTACCAGATGGTGATAAAGTAATATTTGAATTTGATCCACCGGCAGACATGCTTAGTGCCGTACTTCCAGCAATTGAACCATTGGTAGAATTAGTACCTCCCATTGCCAAAGTAAGCTTACTTATACTTACCGTTGGTGTGGTACTTCCATTGGTTACCAAAATTCCATTTACGCCTGAAATAGTAGAAACCGTGCCAATAGTACTTGAAGAAGGGGCCCAATTGCTACCGTTAAATGCCAATAATTGTCCCGTACTAGCACTAAGTGAATTTAATTTTACAGCTGTAACCGCAGAATTTGAAATGTGATTATTTGAAACGCCAGCCGCTGCTAATGAAACTGTATTATTGGTGTTGGTTAACCCACCCGTAAAGGTGTATGCAGTTCCACTATTAAATTCGGACCATTGGGTACCGTTAAAGACATAACCGTTCGATGGAACAGTAGCAAAAACAGCATCTTTCGATGATGGAGTAACAAAAGACCATGAGCCTGAACTATAAGTAGCAATCTGATTTCGAGACCCACCACTCCAACTTGCACTAAGAATATAGCGATCTCCATCACTCGGTGAATTAGGTGTAGAAGATGCGAAATCGATTATAGACGCTCTCCATAAAAGTCCACCACTCAATCCATCTACATAGCCCTTAGTTGCCAAATCCGTTGCATTTGAAGGACCTGCTAAATTGATAAGTTTTTTCAATCCTAAATTCAAATTTCCCGAGAATATGGATTGACCATCCACTTTAACCAAACCGTCTACTTCCACCGGTGTTAATGGACCTGTCCATTCCGTACCGTTATAGTAGTAGAATCCTGAGGTATTATCCGTCTGAAACACCATCAAGCCCGCACTTGGACTCACTATGACACTTCTTTGATTCGAGGTCATTCTTGGCAATAAAAATCCCAAATTGCTACTTTTCAATTCCAATTTTGCCGATGCCGATGGCGTTTCAACACCCATTCCAACCTGAGAAAATGAAGTTGTTACTCTCCCAAGTAGTAAACCATAAAATAATACAAATTTTAAGTGGTTCATATTATTTCTGTAATTTTTCTTGGATTAAAGATTTCAACTCGTCAATTTGCAATTGACGCTTTTCCAGCAATGATCTCAAGTTTTGGATTTCAGCTTCCTGATCTTGTATCATTTTGACCGTGAGTGCATGAAAAGATTGATAATTCACGGACTTTGTTTGCATTTCGTCGCTAGCCGTTGATACGATGTCTGGGAATACTTTTTCAATTTCCTGAGCTATGAATCCATACTGAAGAGCATGATCGTCACATATCCCCTTATTCCAGTAGTAACTTACTGGATTTAATTTCAACAGTTTATGTGCGTCAGCGGTTGTAATGGCATTAATTTCATTTTTCAATCTTCGGTCTGAACGAGCAGATAGCGTGGTATAATATATACCGGAAAGGGTCATATCATAGGTTGCGAGACCGCCACCCCAACCACTTGGCCATCCGGTGTTATAGGTTCCACCGTCATTGGGAATAATCACGCGAGATTGTCCAGATTCATTAAAAATCATCATGTTGTTTGCCGCCGTACCCGTTGCAAAGTCCCAACGACTGTTAATAATCAATTGGTCAGTTGAGTTATTTATTCCCATGCTGTAACCCTTGACCGCGTTAATGTCCCAGGAAATGTATGGATTACCACCCGAGTTTCCGCCGGTCCTTACTGCCAAAATTGCATGTGCTGAACTCGAACTGTTATTTGAATTATTGATATATATAGAAGGTACTGAAGTGGTACTGGGATTATCAGAACCGCTAAAAACATTGGAATTCTCTATGTGCAAAGTTGTCGCAGGTGTAGATATACCCATTCCAACTTTTCCGTTCAACAGGGTATATCCAGAACCACTTGGCGATAAGGTAACATTTTGATTGGTGCCTCCGGCCGCAAAAGTCAAGGCCCCAGTTCCAGCAATAGAACCATTAACAGACCCAGTTCCTCCATTGGCAACAGGCACGGTTGTAATGGAAATGCTTGGTGTTGTTGTAGCATTGGTTACAGACAATCCCGAGCCTACAGAAACACTTGTAACCGTTCCAGAATTGAGCGTAGTTGGAGCCCATGCCGATCCGTTGTACCTTAAAATTTGCCCTGAAGTTGCACCCATAGAATTTAACTTGGATGCCGTTACAGCCCCATCCGCAATATGCGTAGTGGCAACACCCGAATTTGCTATAGAAATGGTATTGGAGGAATTTGACAATCCAGTGCCGAACGAATACGTAACGCTGCTATTAAATTGATTCCAAGAAGTACCATTAAAAACATATCCATTAGAAGGAGTCGTAGCAAACACCGCGTCTCTGTTGGAAGGCGTGGTAAAAGTCCATGAACTACCCGTATAGGTTGCAATTTGATTGGTCGAACCTCCGCCCCAAGAGGCAGTGAGTATGTAGCGACTTCCCGTGGCAGGCGAAGAAGGCGCAGAGGAAACTAAATCTACCACGGATTCCTTCCATGTCAAACCACCCGTTAACCCATCCACATAGCTTTTATTTGCCCCATCAGTGGATGAAGTAGGTGTGGCTAAATTAACTATTTTTTGTCCTCCTAAATTAATATCCCCTGTAGCCGTTACTGTACCATCGGCTTTTAAATATTGGGTCAAATCACTTACTGAAAGTGGACCTGTCCAAGCTGAACCTGTATAATAATAGAGTCCTTGAGAATTGTTGATTTGATAAATCATCAAACCAGCCACAGGATTGGCAATTGCGTCTTTTTCCGTTTCTGTCATTCTTGGCGGTAAAAAACCTTTTGACGTGCTGCTTAAATCTAAAATAGCAGAGGATTCGGGATTGGTAGTTCCGATGCCAACCTGAGCAGAAACGGGTGAAATAATTCCCCAAAAAGATCCTAAAGTTAAAATAAACGGAACAAAAAGGCGGGTTCTAAGCATATTACTAACAAAGTTAATCCAAATCGATATAACTGTATTCACCTTAGATTAAAAATCCAATTTAAACAATTAGGTTTTATATATTTTTCTGTTTTTTCAGGGCAACAAGTTAGTTATTTCTATATTTTGTCACCCTGAAAACGCCAGTATAATGCATATCTATTTTTCAGGAGCGTGTCCTTCGCTTAATCGATGGCCAAGCCAAAACGATTACAATTTTTGATTTAAATACGCAACACCCTGAAAAATTGAATTTAGACCAACTAGCCTCGGGAATGTATTTCGTGCCGATTCAAACCAAAGAAGACATTGGTGTAATTCGATTGCTTCGGGAATAGAGGAATCCATCATCGTATTCAATTGGCAAACATTTTCACGTAAAGGACTTTGTAAAATTGAAGAGTAAAACCCGATTTTCTTTTTAAAGTTCGGGCTATTTCATTGTCAAAACGTGGAAATCAATGTCAATAAACAAGAGTAACACTGTAAAATTGGTTAACTGAATTACCTTTATAATCTATGAGTCATTCTTACCGATTAAAAATTCTATTCACTTGGATATTAGCATCTACTTTTATTAATCTCAGCTCACAAACATTATGGGGTGTAGGCCGAAACGTTAACAGTCAATTAGCAATTGGTGGCACCACAGATCAAACTACGTTCAATCAGGTGGGTACCGCCAACAACTGGTGGAAATTAAGTCTCGGCCAACACGAAGTTGCGGGTATAACTGCAGACTCGGTTTTATATACGTGGGGCCGAAATTACATCGGCCAACTTGGAATTAATACTTTAACCAATACGGATTCACCAAGCATCGTAAGTTCTGGTAGTAAATGGATCGATGTAACTATGGGCTTATCGGATCATTCCCAAGGTATCAAATCGGATGGTACTTTATGGGGTTGGGGAAATGGACAGTTCGGAAAAACGGGATTGGGTGGAACAACAAATTATTCTACACCTCAAAAAGTGGGTACAGATACCGATTGGAAAACCGTTGTTTCGGGTCACTCCTATTCACTTGCAATAAAAACCAATGGCACTTTATACTCTTGGGGAAGAAGATACCGTGGAGTTCTAGCTCGCGGATACACGACTAGTGGTAGCGCTTATTATGCAACTCCTTCACAAGTAAGTCAAACGGGAATCACGAACAACGATTGGGTATATTTGGCCACAGGGTATTGGGCCGCTTATGCCATAAAATCCGATGGAACCCTTTGGTCATGGGGTTATGACTTATACGGCGAATTGGGCCGAAATGTAACATCCAATACGGCATCCATCACCATTGCACAAATTGGATCCGCTACCTGGACAATGGTTAGCAGTTCTAATGATAATTTTGCAGTAGGCTTGCAAACTGATGGCACCATTTGGTCTTGGGGTAGAAATAATCTGGGTCAGCTGGGTATCGGAAGTACTACGGATTACAAAGTTCCTCAAAAGATAGGAAGCGATAGCAATTGGGCTTACATTTATTCGGGTAATAACTTCGCGATGGCCTTAAAAACGGATGGAACGCTATGGGCTTGGGGCACGAATTCTTATTTGGGAATAAATTCTAGTTCTCCCGTTAAATGGGGAACCAATACGAACTGGGCTCAAATTAAAGCATCACAAGATTATGCTTTTGCCTTAGTTTCGGGTTACGATAACATTTGGACCGGAACTGGAAATTACACCACCACATCCAATTGGTCTGAGTCAGCAACTCCAGGCAACACGGATCGTGTGCAAATCAGTGCAGGAACCCTAACCATTAATCAAAAAACACAATTGTCTTCTATGAATGTCAGTTCAGGTGCTACTGTCGTTTTAAATGACACTTTGATTCTCGATGAGTTGTACACCGAATCAGGAGCCATTTTAAAACTAAATGGGCACGACCTTGTCATTGGAAACCCTAGTAACATGGATGGTATGGGTGGAACCGATGATCTTTTTATTGAGGGAAACTCTTCAAGCAACCTAACGATATACGATAACGATGATCAAAATTTGGTATTAATGAACAGTAAAATTGATTTAGCTTCATTATGCAAAAAAGGAACTTCAGGCGCCACATTAACCATTAAAAACGGTCTCATAATACACGATTCGATTCACCTTACCGACGGCGGAACCTTTGCCACAAATTCATGTACGGTTACCCTCGCATCTTCCATAAACGGAACGGCAGCAATAACAGCAACCAATGGTACCATATCGGCCGATATAATATTGCAGCAGTACGTGCCAGGTCGGCGTGTTTTTCGTTTCTTAGGAAATCCGATGAATACTTCCTTACCCTTGTCACAACTTACAGATGACATAGATATCACCGGAACTGGTGGATCCAACAATGGTTTTTCCAACACTACAAAAAATAATCCCTCCGCCTTTTATTTTGACGTTGATAACGCCAATAATGAATCCGACGGTTTGAATCCGGGTTGGACGGCATTTTCAAATACCTCATCAACTTCCAATTGGCCGCGATATGGTGCTGCATTAATTTATGTTAGAGGAGAAAAAGGCCAAGGAATAGATGGCAATGCCTATACCCCATCAGCTACAACCATAGATATTTCCGGAAATGTAAATTATGGAGACCAAACAATCACACTGACTAAAGGAGCTAATACAGACTTCATAACCGTTGCTAACCCCTTTCCTGCAGCCATTAATCTTGGGAATATTCAATCTTCCCAAAGAAATAATTTGGGAAATTCCTTTTATGTTTTTGATGCCAATTTGGGTAATTATGGAGGGTATATTACACGATCTTGGGGGAGTGATTATATCCTACCAAGCCTTGGTGCATTTGTTACCACTTTAAGCGCGACTGGTTCCATGGTAATCAAGGAATCCGACAAATCAACAGGAACGCCAGATAACATATTCACAGAAATTGATGGAAATCAAAAAATAATTTTAGATCTGTTTGTCGGCAATCAATTGTATGAACAAACAACCATTATAAAGAACGCCGAAGCTTTTGAAAACCTAGATTATTACGATGCAGAAAAAATGGATAACGCTGGCTTGAATTTCTATTCAATAGCAACAGATAATACCGAGCTTTCCATTGACGCACGTTCCTTTGATAAAGAAATAACGGAAATCCCACTTGGTTTATGGACAGAAAAGGAAATAACACTCACAATAGAGCCACAACTACTTAATATGGAAGGATTTTCCGTTATCTTAAAAGACCTTTACTTAAACAAAAGTATCCCTTTAGATATTGCGGCTAAAGTTTCATTCACCTTAAATCCGAATGATAATTCTTCTCATGGTAACAACCGTTTTGTGTTAATAATACAAAAGAAAAAGAATCATACTAGCAGGAATCAACATCTTAATGCTAACGTATATCCCAACCCGAGTCACGGTCATTTTCATATTTCCGCTAATGATAAAATATACGAATACCGCATATTAAATATTCAAGGTTCCGAAATACAAAACAACCAATCGAATAATCAAACAGATTTGGATCTGAATTTGACCCACCTACCTAATGGTCCTTATTTTATTGAAATTCTGACATCACAAGGTTCAAAAACGCAACTTGTAATTAAACATTAAAATTGAGTGTAGGCTCCTTCAAAAGTGTACATTTTTAAAAAGTAAAAAACAGTTACTTTAAGCCGTATTCCTAATAAAAATATGATACTTTCCGATTAAGAACAATCAAAAATCAGCCTTTAACAGTGCGGGAATTCCACATCAAGATTTGACTACAATATAAAATACAAATTCCTTAGTATTAATAAAAAGTTTATTCCAAAGGAATTCCCATGCGCTTCAATTTTGTTTTAATATTATATACATATTGG
>CBFHGY010000078.1:0-11046 GCA_965655465.1 Bacteroidia bacterium
CGAGAAAGTTTTCAAGCAGCATATTTATTTACTAGAATAGCGTTTGATATGGAATATATGGAAGCTGCACGCTTACGCGATGAGGTAGATATGCTGAAGCAGAAGATTAAAGAGGCGGTGTAAAACCCTACTCCTTAACCGTAATCTCAATACTATTTACAGCTGCAATATTGAAAATGCCTGCAACGCCCCGTTTAGAATTGCGGTTGAACATAATTAAATTGCTTTGAATGTTAACCGGTGGCGTTGCAAAAAGCCCGCCATTGTTACTTTGATTCACAACAAGCTGGAACCAGTAATACGCATATTGGGAAATTGAATGGATTTCAACCCGAACTTTTTCACCGTCGCGATAGGGCCGGAGAAACTCATTCAATTCTGAAAATCTTACCGGATATATGAATAAATCTCCATCTTGACCATTCGAATTGTTCCCCATATCTTGAGCAATATTGAGTTTATTTAAGTTGCTTAAAAAGGTATCATTTCGGAATGTTTTTATCCAATAGAAATTATTAAATCCAGGTAAATCATACGCGAAAAGTTCGCAATATTTGCCCGTATCAATGAACGGAGGTCCATTCCCCTCGACCGGAACTGTGCGTAAACTATCGATGCGGCTCACAGTGGGATTTAGTGTTGCCGCTCCTATAATAGTGTCGCTGCCTTCTACAATTAATAAGGCATAACTGTGACCCATTTTTAGGGTATCACCCATTGCCGGATTAGGGGTCCAACGGTAATAACCCATAGAATCGTGTTTGAAAATAATTGGGGAACCCGAAATGCCACCACCTGTAGTATCGATCAAGGCTACTGTTGCTGTAGTCAAGGGGGGCTCTGTTCCGGGAATATTGAAATAAGGAATGCTTTCTGTAAGTCGTATACTTTGTGTGGTATGGCGGTTGTCTATAAAGGCATCGACCACTACTTTTTTCTGTTTTTGTTCAACGCTAACCTCAATGATGTCTTCACAAGAAGCAAAACTTCCCCCGAGAATAGTTAAAATAGCGATATATAACAGGCGTTTCATAAATTTTAATTCCATTTGAAGTTATAGGATATAGCGGGTACAATGCTGCCAATTACACTGAAACGTATGGCTTGATTGACACCGGTATTTTCGAAGTTGTTTTGAAAATAAATGCTGAAAGGATTGCGGCGATTGTAGGCGTTGTATACGCTGAAGACCCAGCTACTTTCCCATTTTTTAGATTTCCTTTTGGTATATGTTGCGGATAAATCTAAACGATGGTAATCGGGATTGCGCACGTTATTGCGGTCGTTCGTTCCTGCGTCGGGAATTGAATAGCCCTGAATTTGGTATTGACCCGTATAAAAGGTAGTTGGTGTACCCGTACTGTATACAAAATTAGCAGCCAAATCCCATTTATCGTTGTATTTGTATTGGGCCACAATGTATAAATTATGAAGACGATCGAATCGACTCGCATACCATGCGTTATCGTTGATACCTGGCGATTTTCGCTCGCTTCGAGAGAGTGTGTAGCTAATCCAACCGGTTAAATTACCTGTTGCCTTTTTTACATACAATTCCAATCCATATGCACGACCTATCCCATTAATTAATTCACCTTCGAGATATTCATTTAATAACAAATTAGCCCCATCTACATAATCAACTTGGTTTTGTAAGTCCTTGTAATATACTTCTGCAGAGGATTCGAACTCAGTATTTCCTATTCGGAAATTTTTAAAATATCCAATGGTATATTGATCGGCAAGTTCTGGTTTTACATTATTAGTAGAAGGCGTCCAAACGTCGAAAGGCACACTTGCCGCCGTGTTAGATATCAGGTGTAAATTCTGAACCATACGGTTATACCCCCCTTTAATTGAAGAGCTTTTATTCCACTGATATTTAAACCCTAATCGCGGTTCTAAATTGAGATATTGTTGAATGACTTCATTATCGCCTGCTTTTCCAACCGAGTCAATAAAACGTCGCTGTCCTTCGGCAAAAGGTTCACGGAAATAATAGACGTTACTTTTACCTAAATATAAGAATTGACTTCCACGCAAACCTGCACGAACGGTAAATTTGTTATTAGGTGTCCAATCTTCTGTGATATACGCTGCATTTTCCATGGCGTATTTATTGGGTAAGCTGAAATTATTGGTTCCAAGTTGATTGCGTGCAACGGCATACGCTGGCTCGAATATATAATAAGTGGAAGTGGCTCCAAATCCAATTTCATGCTTGGGGCTGGCATAATATTTAAAATCGGCTTTAAGGCTGTGATTGTTGATGTAGGATGTCCAATTAAAACCCAAATCCTCACCCAAGTTGAATTCAAGATTATAGCGGTATCGACTGTAAAAATACGTTACGTTAGAAAAGAGTTTATCATTATAGAGGTGATTCCAACGAGCACTTAGGGTGCTATTTCCCCATTTAACTCCGAAAGCATCTGCGGCAAAAAAGAGGTCATCACCGATATAGCTTGAGATAAAGAATTTATCATGCTTAGTTTCGTAGTTTATTTTAGCGGTTAAATCGTAAAAGTAAAATTGACTTCCTTTAAGGTCTTCATTTAAAAAGGGCTTTGCAAGTACATCTACATAGCTTCGACGGCCGGAAATCAGAAAACTTGCTTTGTTTTTAACGATAGGACCTTCGAGCGTGAGACGACTGAAAATAGTACCAACTCCACCGTTAACCTGAAAGTCGCGATTATTGCCGTCTTTGGTGATTACATCTAAAACGGAGCTAAGTCGACCACCATAATTAGCAGGAATACCTCCTTTTATAAGTTGCACATCTTTAACAGCGTCGGGATTGAAGATACTAAAAAAGCCAAAAAGATGGGCTGAATTAAAGACGGGAGCGTCATCCATCAATACCAGGTTTTGGTCTATTGCTCCACCACGAACGTTGAAGCCGGTGGCACCTTCCCCCACAGTGGAAACTCCGGGTAGCAGTTGTATGCTTTTTATTACGTCGGCTTCCCCAAGAAACGCGGGTATTTTTTTGATGACCTTTCCGGATATACTTTGGGTGGATATATCTACTTTTCGAACATTGTCATTGCGTTTTGCTCGAATGTTCACTTCACCAATTTCGTCGGGGGAGGGATATAAAAAAGCATTCCATTCTGCGTCTTTATCAAGGACGATGCTGCGATTTTGAGATTCGTAATCTCCGGCGTTGATTTGGATAGTGTGAGTTCCTTCGGGTAAGGAGAGGCTGTAAAAACCATAATTATTGGTTACAGCGGAAATATTGAGGTTTACTTCTTTAACAATGGCACCTTTTAAGGTTTCTCCCGACATGCTGTCTTTTACAAAACCACTTAATGTAAAAGTTTGACCGAATAAATGACTTCCTAAAAGTGCAAAAAAAAGCACCGCCCAAAATTTGCGTATCACGATGCAAATATAGAGCGGTGCGTGTGGGCGATTATGAATTAATCGCTGAAACTTATAAAATCACGATAAGGGTTGTATTTACCGCTTATCAATTGTTACAAAAGCTCTTGGAGCGGCACCTGTATAAATTTGACGGGGGCGTGCAATGGGTTGTTTATCGCGGCGCATTTCTTGCCATTGACTGATCCAACCTGGAAGTCTTCCTAAGGCAAATAGTACCGTAAAGAATTCTGTTGGGAAGCCTAAAGCACGGTAGATAATTCCAGAATAGAAATCTACGTTCGGGAACAATTTCTTTTCAATGAAATATGGATCACTTAATGCAGCTGTTTCAAGTCCTTTAGCAATTTCGAGGATTGGATCGTTAACACCCAATTTTGCTAGAACGTCGTCAGCGGATTTTTTGATGATTTTAGCACGCGGGTCGAAGTTTTTGTATACGCGGTGACCGAAGCCCATCAATCGGAAAGGATCGTTTTTGTCTTTGGCTTTGTTGATATATTTCTGAACATCACCACCGTCGTTTTTGATTTCCTCAAGCATTTCAAGTACCTCTTGGTTGGCACCACCGTGCAGCGGACCCCACAGTGCGCTGATACCCGCGGCGATACTGCTATATAGGTTGGATTGGCTGCTACCTACTACGCGAACCGTGCTGGCAGAGCAATTTTGCTCGTGATCAGCATGCAGAATCAAGAGTTTGTTCATGGCCTCAACAACAACAGGATCGGGAGTATAATTTGGATCTGAAACTTGTCCGAAAGACATGTTCAGGTAATTTGTAACGTAATCTAATGAATTATTAGGATATACCAGTGGGTGACCTTTGCTCTTTTTGTAGATCATTGCACAGATGGTAGGCATTTTAGCCATAAGGCGAATGATGGTGCGCTGAATAGATTCTTCAGGGCGATTGGGGTTAAGGGCTTTAGGGTAATATAAGCTCAAAGAAGAAATCATGCTAGAAAGCTGACCCATTGGGTGTGAACCCGTAGGAAATGCTTTGAACATGGCTTCCATTCCTTCGTTTACGAGGGTATGTTCAGAAATGGTAGTTTCAAAAGCTTTTAATTCATCGGCAGTTGGCAACTCACCATTGAGGATGAGATAACTAACTTCCAAGAAAGAGCAGTTGGCGGCTAAATCTTCGATATCGTAACCGCGGTGACGCAATATGCCTAGTTCTCCATCGAGGAAGGTAATTCCACTTTTGGTGGCACCGGTATTTTTAAATCCAGGATCTATTGTAATATACCCACTTAGATCTCTAAGTTTAGAAATATCAATGGCTTTTTCGCCTTCAGATCCGGTAATTACAGGAAGCTCGAACTCTTTTCCTTCAATGCTGATTTTCGCTGTTTCTGACATGCTTTTTGTTGGTTTTTTGAATCTTTACAAATATACTTAAAACCCAACGTTGTTTCAAATCATGAAGGAAACTTTACACGAGCTAAGTCTTTGTTTCAAGCGCTTCAAATCCTTTCGCAGTGAGTTGAAATTGGGTATTCAAAATAGCATCTACATCCACGCCGAGTTTGGGTTTTAGTTGCGGGTCTAGCGCTTTTATGTAGCCATAATGCAGAAGTTGACGTGTTATGTCAATCACAACTGGTGTCGATAAATGGACTTCTCGAACCACTTCTATCAAATATTCCGGGTGAATGAGCTGGTTGAGTACGGCTCGTTCGTCATCGAAAATTTCGAGCATTGGATGGATTTATCCGTTAGAAGGTTTTTCGGGCCTCATTTGCGGAAAGAATAATACTTCTTGTATTGAGGCATTGTTGGTAAGCATCATCGTTAAGCGGTCAATTCCAATTCCCAAACCACTCGTTGGAGGCATTCCGTATTCTAGGGCCCGCAAGAAATCGTGATCCATAGCCATTGCCTCATCATCGCCGCGTTCTGCCAATTTCAGCTGGTCTAGGAATCGTTCGCGTTGATCTTCGGGATCGTTCAATTCGGAATATGCGTTAGCGACCTCTTTTCCATTAACAAATAATTCAAAACGCTCAACCAAACCGGCTTTGCTGCGGTGTTTTTTAGTCAACGGACTCATTTCAATAGGATAATCCGTAATAAATGTGGGTTGAATTAGATGGGGTTCAGCCACCTCACCGAAAATTTCATCGATTAATTTCGCAACCCCCATTTTACTGGTTACCTCACAGCCGATGCTTTTAGCAAAATCTCCCAATTCTGCTTCTGTTTTTCCCTCAATGTCGAAATTACCGTATTTTTTAATGGATTCAGCCATCGTCATGCGTTGGTAAGGTCGGGCGAAACTTATGGTTCGTTCTCCCATTTTGGCATCGGTGGAACCATTTACATCTAAGGCACATTTTTCCAGCATCTCTTCCACAAAATCCATCATCCAAAAATAGTCTTTGTATGCTACATATATTTCAAGAGCAGTAAATTCTGGATTGTGTGTGCGGTCGATACCCTCATTACGGAAGTTTTTTGCAAACTCATAAACACCATCAAATCCACCCACAATAAGTCGTTTCAAATACAATTCGTTGGCAATCCTTAAATATAAAGGAATATCCAAAGCATTATGGTGTGTGGCAAAAGGGCGTGCTGCAGCTCCACCGTGTATGGCTTGCAATATGGGGGTTTCAACTTCTAGGTAACCGCGATCGTTAAAGGTATTTCGCAGCGATTGAATGACTTTAGTTCTTTTGATAAAGGTTTCTTTATGTTGTGGATTGACCACTAAATCTACATACCGCATTCGGGCGCGCATTTCGGGGTCGGTAAATGCATCATATATTTCCCCATCTTTTTCCTTAGGAAGGGGTAAGGGATTCAAACATTTAGCCAAAAAGGTAATTTTCTTCGCATGAAGGGTTGTTTCCCCTGTTTTGGTGGTGAACATATAACCTTCAATACCTACGAAATCACCGATATCGAGTAATTTTTTGAAAATGGTATTATAGGCGGTTTTATCGTCGTCAGGACAGATTTCATCTCGAGCAATATAGACCTGAATTCTGGCGCTGCTGTCTTGTAAAACTGCAAATCCGGCTTTTCCCATAATCCGGCGAGTCATTAAACGACCGGCTATGCAAACTTCTTGAAACGCTTCTGGATTTTCGGGGTATGCATTTAGGATTTCCTTGGCGGTATGGGTAACGGGATAGGTATCTGCGGGAAAGGGTTCGATGCCTAAAGCGCGTAATTCTTTAAGGGATTCACGGCGTTGTATTTGTTGTTCGTTCAAGTGCGCTTCCATAGAAGCTGCAAAGTTATCGTTTTTGGCGATAGCTCAAGTGTTTTTCGCGATTTCTGCGATTAATTGCTTGCTTTTGTTTCGCGTTTTTCGCGAATTATTTGGATAGATGGTAATGAAAATTTGCTTTGCGCAACTAATAAAATAGATACACCCACAGTGATACATGCATCGGCGAAATTCCATATCGGGGCAAAAAAGACAAAATGTGTTCCACCTTTTAGGGGAATCCAATTGGGTAAAACACCTTCCCACAAGGGAGCGTAAAACATATCTACCACATGTCCTTCGAACCAGGTTTCAACATACCCATTAATATCGTGAAAGAACCATCCGTAAAAAACCGAGTCTATGATGTTTCCTAAAGCTCCAGCCAGTACGAGGGTTATTGCAATTATTAAACCTTTATGGTACCTGCCTTTTATTAAAGCCCGAAGGTAAAGCAATCCTACAAATGAAACGGCAATACGAAAAAATGTAAGAATTAATTTACCCGTTTTACCGCCACCAAAGAGTTTCATTCCGAAGGCCATTCCTTCGTTTTCAATAAAGTACAATTTAAACCAATCGTCGAAAACTGTATAGGACTCTCCATATATGAAGTGAGTTTTTACATATATTTTAATAAATTGGTCGGCCAGTAAGCACAGGGCCAAAATTCCCAAGGCCCAATATTTAATATTGGAATTTTTGGTTATCGCGGTATCAGGGTTTTGCACGCTTAGCGTTTGGTTTTGGCTTCTACGGTTTGGGTGGTATGGGGTACCAATTTCAAGCGTTCTTTAGGAATCAATTTTCCGGTAGTTTTACAAATCCCATAGGTTCCGTTGTTAATCCGAACCATTGCTGCTTCTAAACTTTTAATGAATTTAAGTTGGTGGGCTGCTAAGTGGTTCAGGTTTTCTTTTTCAGCTGTATCTGCCCCATCATCAAGGGTGAGGTAGTTATTGTTGGTAGAATCTGCACCATTTTCGTTTCCGTCTTTAAGTTGACCTTGTAGGGTTTTGAATTCTGCTTTTGCAGATTCAAGCTTTTGCGTAATAAGCTCTTTGAATTCTTCCAGTTCGGCTTCGGAATAACGGGTTCTTTCTTTTTCCATTTAACGGATCCTCCTTAATACTAAAATGTTAAAATTTGAAGATTTTCAAAAATACGGATTTTTCGTAAACATCGACTTCGTGTTCTTGAATATTTAATACAGAATGAATTTGATTTGCAAGCACTTCTGTTTTAATATACGTTTCATATTTGGCTACTGCTTCACTAATTTCTTCGTCTGCAGTGAATTCAATGCCAATTTTATCTGTGAGGTCAAATTGCAATTCTTTGCGTAGGTTTTGTACGCGATTTACCCATTCACGGGCTATGCCTTCTTGACGTAACTCTGAACTTATTTGAATATCTAAAGCCACGGTAGTATCGCCCTCGGAGGCTACCAGCCAACCCGGCATGTCTTGGGTTTTAATTTCTACATGTTCAGGTAAAAGGGTAAAGGGCGTTCCTTCTAGATCTACCAATAGGCTGCCTGTACTTTCAAACCTACTTATTTCCTCTGAAGTGAAGTCTGCAATAAGTGCCGCCATGGTTTTCATTTGAGGTCCTAATACTTTTCCAAGTGATTTGAAATTAGGCTTCATTTGCTTGATGAGCAATTTATTATCGGCATCCAAGAACTCAATTTCCTTCACATTTACTTCGGATAAAATAATATCACTTACATGTTGAAGGTCTAATTTCATCTGTGGATTGATCGCAGGTATGGTAACTTTTGAAAGTGGTTGACGTACTTTGATGTTTTCCTTTTTCCGGAGTGAAAGCACCAAGCTGCACACGGTTTGTGCGCGTTGCATTTGGGTCTCAAGAATTGGATTTATATATGCATTTTGGGTTTGTGGCCAGTCGCTTAAATGCACGCTTTCCACGCATAAACCGGCATCAATTTGTGTAGAATGTAATGCGCGGAAAAGCCAATCAGAGAAGAAAGGCGCGAAGGGTGCCATTAACTTACTTACGGTATCTAAACAGGTATAGAGGGTGTCATAAGCCGCTTGCTTTTCCGCATTCATTTCTCCCTTCCAGAAACGACGGCGTGAAAGTCGAACGAACCAATTGCTTAGGTGTTCATCAATAAAGTTTTCTATTGCACGAGACCCCTTAGTAGGATCATAATCCTCTAAAGATTCGCTTACTTGAGTAATTAAGGAATTCAATTTACTGATAATCCACCTATCTAATTCGGTGCGATTTTCCAAGGCGATTTGTGCATTTTCTTGGAATACGTATGCATCTACATTTGCATAAATCGCAAAGAAACTGTAGGTATTGTATAGCGTGCCTAAAAACTTGCGTTGTGATTCTTGAACCCCGTTGAGGTTGAATTTCAAATTATCCCATGGCTGTGAATTCGTAAACATATACCAACGAACCGCATCGGCACCATAATTTTCAACGGTGGTAAATGGATCGATGGCATTGTTTAGTCGCTTACTCATTTTATTGCCATCTTTGTCTAAAACAAGGCCATTGGCGATAACATTTTTAAATGCTACAGAATCAAAAAGCATCACTCCTAAAGCATGTAGGGTGAAAAACCAGCCACGGGTTTGATCCACACCTTCGGCAATAAAATCTGCTGGGAAATTTTTCTCAAAGATTTCTTGGTTTTCAAAAGGCCAATGCCATTGGGCATAAGGCATGGCGCCGCTATCAAACCAAACATCTATGAGATCGGTTTCGCGTTTCATAGCTTTACCTGTTGCACTCACAAGAGTAATATCATCTACATAAGGTCGGTGAAGGTCAAGGTTTTCGCGATTTACGGTTTGTGCAAGTCCTAAGGCCTTATTGGCTTTTTCAACTTCTTGGATTAGCTCTTCTACACTACCGATGCAGGTTTCTTCGCTTTGATCTTCACTGCGCCAAATGGGCAATGGAGTTCCCCAATACCGGCTGCGGCTTAGATTCCAATCTACTAAATTTTCAAGCCAATTACCAAAACGACCCTCGCCCGTACTTTTAGGCTTCCAATTGATGGTTTTATTGAGTTCAACCAAACGGTCTTTAACGGCAGTTGTTTTAATGAACCAACTTTCCATTGGATAATACAAAATGGGTTTATCCGTGCGCCAACAATGGGGATAGGTATGCTCGTAACGTTCTACTTTGAAGGCTTTGTTTTCCGTTTTAAGTTTTATGGAAATGCGTTCGTCTACATTTAAATATTTATCGCGATTTTGTTTTTGGGCCTCAAATTCAAGTTCTTCGGGACTTAGGTATGCTGCTTTAACAAATTCTCCAGCAAAATCGGTAACCTCAGCAACAAAACGGCCTTTTTTATCGACCAAAGTAAGGGATCCTACGCCGTTTTGTTTTGCAACCCGGTAATCATCAGCTCCAAAGCTTGGAGCTATATGTACAATACCTGTACCATCTTCCGTACTCACAAAATCCCCGAGGATGACCTTGAAGGCATCACCGTCTTCAGGTTGTGCATAGGGCATTAATTGCTCGTAGGCTTGTCCTGCTAAATCGCTTCCAATGCAGGTAGACAATGCAACCCAAGGGATTGATTTTTCATTCGAATTGTATTCGGGTAGGTGGTCTACTTGTGCTTCCGCTTTAAAATATTTAGGGACTAAGGCTTGAGCCAAGGTAACTACGATAGGCAATCCGGTATAGGGATTATACGTATGGATGTCTTGGTAGATAATTTTCGCCCCAACTGCTAATGCTGTATTGCTAGGTAAAGTCCATGGAGTGGTCGTCCAGGCTAGAAAGTAATGATTTTCGGTACCTACTTTTTTAAATTGGGCGACAATAGTGGTGTCCTTGACATTTTGGTAGGTTCCAGGTTGGTTGAGTTCATGTGAACTCAAACCCGTTCCTGCCGCCGGAGAATAGGGTTGAATGGTAAATCCTTTATACAAAAATCCTTTGTCATGCAATTTCTTAAGAAGTGCCCAAAGAGTTTCGATATAATCGTTGTTATAAGTAATGTAGGGATTTTCAAGATCTACCCAAAAACCTATTCTTTTAGTAAGTTCGTCCCAAGTATCTTTGAATTTAAGAACATCTTCGCGACATTCTTTGTTGTAATCGGCAACGGAAATGCTTTCCCCGATATCGTCTTTTCGGATACCCAGTCGTTTTTCAACCTGCAATTCTATGGGTAATCCGTGAGTATCCCAGCCAGCTTTTCGCTCCACACGAAAACCTTGTTGTGTTTTATAGCGACAAAAAATATCCTTCATGGCCCGTGCCATTACATGGTGAATACCGGGCATTCCATTTGCGGATGGTGGACCTTCAAAAAAAGTAAATGCTTTATTTGCAGGCCTCTGAGCTACACTCTTTTCAAAAATGCCGCGCTCCTCCCAAAATTGTAGGATTTCTTTTTCTATTTCTGGCCAGTTGAGTTTTGA
>CBFHGY010000079.1:0-10779 GCA_965655465.1 Bacteroidia bacterium
GAAATTTGAGTACAAATATCTGCGAAATTATTGGGATGAAACTCGAAGTTCCATTTACCGTCAAATTCAACCTGGCGTAATTATGTATATGGATTATTTTGCCAACCACGACAGCACGGGAATGGGTATAACCGTAGAATCTTACGAGGGAATCGAACTTAAAAGTTCGCTCTTTGCCCGTTTTATTCGATGGGATAGGCGCAAAAAAACTTGGAGACTCGATCAAGTTACCCAGCGTGAATTCCTTCCCAATGGAAATCAAATCGTAAAAATTCTACCCAGCTTAGATACCCTTATTGCGTTTAATCCGGAGCACTTTTTCTTCCGTTTGGAAGATATTCAAAGCTTGAATCAAGCAGAATTAATCAGTTTTACGGAGCAGGAACGTTTGCGAGGTTCCCCAAATGTTGCGGGATTAGAAACCGAAAGGTTCCGCCGTTATGCATCGCCCTTCAGTACCTTTATATTAATAGCTATTGGCGTTTCTGTGGCCGGTAGAAAAACCCGTGGCGGGGTTGGGGTATCGCTTGCCGTTGGCATTTTTGTAATTTTATTCTTCCTGTTTTTTAGCCAATATTTCAATTCGTTAGGCGTAAAAAACGTGATGCCCCCCTTACTCGCCGTTTGGATGCCCAGCATCGTATTTATTCCGGTTGCATGGGTGTTTTACCGATTTGCTCAGAAATAAGGCGTTTAATCAACGCGAATTACCAAACCTTTTAGGTAATGTCCTTCTGGATGAAATATGTTTACCGGGTGATCGGGCCCTTGTGAAAGTCGATGTAAAATGCGGGCATTTCTGCCACTTTCTATCGCCGCAGCGCGCACAGTATGTTCAAAAAGTTCGGCATCAATTACTTGCGAACAGCTAAAGGTAAATAACAAACCGCCAGGTGCCACGCGTTTCATTCCTAAAATATTCAAGCGCTTATATCCCATAGTTGCCGCGTGTTTTTTCTTGACACTTTTAGCAAAAGCCGGGGGATCCAGAACCACGATATCATATAATTCTTCGGCATCGCTAAGGTACTTCAAAACATCTGCGCAAATGCCCGTATGACGTTCTGCAACTTCATTAAGGTTTACATTATCTTCTGCAAGATTGATGGCATGTTGCGAAATATCTACTGAAATCACTTTGGATGCATTGCCCACTAGGGCCGCTACCGAAAATCCACCGGAGTACGAGAAGGTATTCAATACACTTTTTCCCGGCGCATAGTGTTTTAATAATTTGCGATTTTCGCGTTGATCAATAAAGAATCCCGTTTTTTGACCTTCTTCCCAATTAATCCGAAATTTCATTCCGTTCTCGGTTGCCACTTCTGTGCTCGGGCTTCCTAAGAGATACAGATCTTCAATATCATCGTCGTGCATTGAGGACCTGCTTTTAGAATATATCCTTTCGAGGGATGCACCCATTACGGCCTGTAAAGCATCCGAAATTGGGGTCAATTGTTCGTAAATACCGTCCGTATGAGCCTGCAAAACGGCAGTTTTGCCGTAGATGTCTACAATGAGACCGGGAATTCCGTCGCCTTCACCGTGTATCAAACGATAAGCGGTCGTATCGCCTTGGAGACCTAAACCCAAATCTTGCCGCAATTGGTAGCTGGATTGAAAACGTTTTTGCCAAAAAAAGGTATCGATAATTTCATTTTCAAAACTCAAAATGCGCAGCGCAATGCTACCTGTTCCGCTGTATCCAATGCCACAGAAATTGCCTTTGTAATCTGAAATTTCAATCAATTCCCCCGAAGTACAGGGATCTATATGTTGAATGGCCCCGGAAAAAATCCATGGATGTTTGCGACCGATGGCCTCCTCTTTGCCTTTTTTGAGAACCGCTTTTTTGAGCATGTGCCGCAAATGTCATGGATTTTAATGAAATTTGAATCAATGCGTATAGAAATTCAAGAATTGATTCAGGTTTTTGAGGAGGTGGCTCCAAGTCAATGGCAAGAATCGTATGACAATTCGGGACTTTTGGTGGGAAATCCCAAGGATCAAGTCGAAAAAGCCCTCTTGTGTTTAGATTGTACTCCCGAAATTGTAGAGGAGGCTAAACAGAAAAATTGCGATATTATAATAGCGCATCATCCGATAATTTTTAGCGGTTTAAAACGCTTGAACGGGTCGAATTATGTAGAGCAAACGATCATATTAGCCATAAAATATGGCATTGCCATTTATGCGGTTCATACCAATTTAGACAATGCTTTGGTGGGGGGCGTTAATGCTAAAATTGCGGAGAAAATGGGCCTTCAAAATACCCGAGTTCTAGATCCTAAATCCGGTAAACTCATGAAGCTTGCGGTATATATCCCAACGGAATATTTCGAAGTCGTTCGTGAAGCTTTGTTTCAAGCAGGTGCAGGTAAGATAGGCCTTTACGACGAATGCGGTTTTTCATGGAAAGGGGAGGGCAGTTTCCGACCAATGGAAGGTGCTAATCCGCATACAGGTGCTTTGGGATTGCGACATACTGCCGAAGAAATGCGTTTAGAGGTTGTGCTTTCCGAACACCAAAAACGGACCGTTTTGGAAGCCATGAGACAAGCTCATCCCTTTGAAGAAGTGGCTTATGAGTTGATCCATTTAGATAATGAATGGTCGCAAGTGGGTTCTGGATTGATTGGAAACTTGGCTCAGCCGCTGCCGGTAGAAGAGTTTTTGCAATTATTGAAAAACAAAATGGAACTTTCTGTTGTAAAATTCACAAAAACCCAAAAAACAACGATTCAACGGGTTGCGGTTTGCGGCGGTGCGGGTTCGTTTTTGATCAAAAAAGCACGTGCACAGGCCGATGCCTATGTAACTTCAGACGTGAAATATCATGAGTTTTTTGATGCCGAGGGTCAACTATTACTCTGTGATATTGGGCATTATGAGTCTGAAAAATACACAATTGAAATCTTCCATAAACTTTTATCAGAAAAAATGCCTAATTTTGCAAGCATTTTTGCACAAACACAAACCAACCCAGTACAATACAAATAAGCCCTATGGACGTAACCGTTGAAAAAAAATTACAAGACCTTTGGAAATTACAGCTCATCGACAATAAGTTAGATCAATTGCGCGCTGTATTAGGTGAATTGCCCATGGAGGTATCCGATTTAGAAGACGATATCGCCGGTCTTGAAACCCGTTTGCAACATATTCAAGGTGAAATGGCCGAATATAATGCGCAGATTTCAGCTAAAAAGAATGCCATAAAAGAATTCCAAGCTGCCATTCATAAGTATGATGAGCAGATGGGGAACATCAAAAATAGCCGTGAATACGAAGCCATCGACAAAGAGAAAGAAATTGCAGGTTTGGAAATTATGTCGGCTGAAAAGAAAATCAAAGATTTTCAACGTCAAATTGAAATGAAAAATGAAGTGTTGGAATCAACCCAACGCGCTTTAGATTCTCGTCGTGCTGACATCGAATTCAAACGCAATGAATTGGCTGAAATCGAGAAAGAAAACGAAGAAGAAATCAACAAATTGAACAAAGATCGTGAAAACGCAGCTAAGAAATTAGACGAGCGTTATAACCGCGCTTACCACCGTATTCGTGAGAATATGAAAAATGGGGTAGCAGTTGCAGCCATTGTGCGTGGTGCTTGTGGCGGTTGTTTTTCTAAAGTTCCTCCACAACGTCACAGCGATATCCGTGCACACATCAAGATTACCGATTGCGAACATTGCGGGCGTATTTTGGTGGATCAAGAGATCAGCGGTATTGCAGCTTTTGATGCAGAAAAAGAAGCAAAGCCAACACGTCGCAAGATGCGTTTAACGGCAACTAAATAATTAGTATTCACCGAAAGGTGGGGGATTTTACCCCGAAAATAAAAGGGGGGGATTTAAATCCCCCCTTTTTTAATACTGCTCTTTTTCGTTGGGAAAATCTGTGCTTTTCACATCTTGGATATACTGACCTACGGCGTTTTTGATTTCAGAATACAAGTCTAAATACCGCCTCAAAAAGCGCGGGTTGAATTGTTTATTGATTCCCAACATGTCGTGTAAAACCAATACCTGCCCATCGACACCATTGCCTGCACCAATTCCAATAACAGGTATATGCAGGGTTTCGGCTACGCGTTTTGCCAATGTGGCGGGAATTTTTTCCAATACCAATGCAAAACAACCGGCTTCTTGCAATAACAAACTGTCTTGTATTAACTTTTCAGCCTCTTCTTCCTCCTTTGCACGTACCGTATACGTTCCAAATTTATAAATACTTTGAGGCGTAAGTCCCAAATGCCCCATTACCGGCACTCCAGCGGTTAAAATGCGTTGAATGCTCTCAATGATTTCAGAGCCACCTTCCATTTTAATGGCATGGGCTCCGCTCTCTTTCATAATTCGGATGGTAGAATTCAAGGCCTCTTTACTATTTCCTTGATAACTTCCAAAAGGAAGGTCTACCACCACCAATGCGCGATCGATAGCGCGAACCACACTGCTCGCATGATAGATCATCTGGTCCAATGTAATGGGTAGGGTGGTTTCATGACCCGCCATTACATTCGAAGCACTGTCGCCAACCAATATGACGTCGATTCCGGCATCGTCTATGATTTTTGCCGTTGAATAATCGTATGCCGTTAGCATCGATATTTTTTCACCACGGAGCTTCATTTCACTCAATACGTGGGTCGTGACTTTTTTAATTTCGCGGTGTACAGACATGTTTCTTACTGCAATATTTGACAATATTTTGGAGAACCTCTGCATTTTTGTCAAAATATTGGTAGCAAAATCCTAAGCCCCGACTTTATTAGGTGCTTTTAGATACCTTTGCAAGTGAATGTTAAATAAATCTTTTTTTCGATTTCTCTTAGTTTTGGGATTGTCTTTTGGCATGAGTGCTTGCGATAATGAAGTTGATATCAATGCCGACTGGAAAGAAATCATGGTGGTTTATGGTCTGCTAGATCCCCTCGATTCCGTTCAATACATTAAAATTAACAAGGCATTTTTGAATGAGGATGAAAGTGCCTATAAAATCGCACAAAATCCAGATAGTCTATTTTTAAAGGATGCTCGGGTTACCCTTTTGCATATCAATTCAGGAAAACTCATCGAACTCCAAAGGGTAAACGAAGTGCCCAAAGATTCGGGTATTTTCGCAACCAATCCTAATTACCTTTACAAAACAACCGAGCCTATTTTAGAAAATGAACCCTATAAATTGTTCGTAGAAAGTACCAGTAGCGGTAAAAAAATCGAGGCAGTAACATGGACATTACGCCGTGCACGCATCGAAGCGCCTTTCAAAAGCTCCAATCCCGTTTTTTCATTAGGAGCCAAATTTATAGTAATATCGTATGTTCCAGGGTGGAATTCGTATGCCTACGACATCAAGATGCGCGTAACCGTAGATGAGTTCAATCGAGAAGACACTTCTTTCATTCGCAGCCGTGAATTGAATTGGAAGGTAATTACCAATTATATGGTATCTAAAAATACCACCGCCGCAGTATTGCATCAAATTGAAAGGGAGTCGTTCATGCAGTTTTTGGCGTCTTCCTTAGATACCTCCAAAAATATTGTACGCCGTTTCAAACATATTGCCGTGGAATATTATGGCGGAAGTCAAAATTTAATCGATTACATCTCCGTAAATGAGCCCAGTATTGGCATTGTGCAGAAAACAGCAGAATATTCTAATATCGAAGGTGGAATGGGACTTTTCGCATCGCGCTGCCGACAAGAAATTGGGACATCCAACTTCGAACCCGCAAGCGTGGGTATTTTGCAAAACAATAAACTGACGGCTCCGCTCAATTTTATTCGATGATGCGTCAATTTTGTCGGGTTTTGATCCTGTTTTCGAGCAGAAACTGACAAATTGCGACATTTTGACATACAATTGTAGCTAAAATGCGCTTGGCATTGCATTTGTGATTATAGGCAAAAAGCAACTATAATCATGAGCAAAATAATTGGAATTGACTTAGGAACTACGAACAGCTGTGTGGCCGTATTAGAAGGTAACGAGCCCGTGGTAATTGCCAACAGTGAAGGTCGTAGAACTACTCCTTCTATTGTAGCCTTTCTGGATAACGGAAACGGCGAGCGTAAGGTGGGTGATCCAGCCAAAAGACAGGCGATAACCAATCCCCAGCATACCATCAACTCTATCAAGCGTTTTATGGGCGAAAGCTTCAGCGCTATGTCGGCCGAAGTAGGTCGCGTTCCCTACGAAGTCGTGAAAGGCGATGGCAACACGCCACGCGTTAAAATTGGCGATCGCCAATACACTCCTCAAGAAATCAGTGCCATGGTTCTTCAAAAAATGAAGAAAACAGCAGAAGATTACTTGGGTCAAGAAGTAACCCGTGCGGTTATCACCGTTCCTGCATATTTCAACGACGCACAACGTCAAGCAACGAAAGAAGCAGGAGAAATTGCCGGTCTTAAAGTAGAACGTATTATTAACGAACCTACTGCTGCGGCTTTGGCTTACGGTTTGGATAAAACAAATCGCGATATCAAAATTGCCGTGTACGATTTAGGGGGAGGAACTTTCGACGTTTCAATCTTGGAATTGGGTGATGGCGTTTTTGAGGTAAAATCTACCAATGGAGATACCCATTTAGGAGGGGATGATTTTGACCAAGTAATCATCGATTGGATGGCCGATGAGTTCAAATCAGAAGAAAATATCGATCTGCGCAAAGACCCGATGGCATTACAGCGTTTGAAAGAAGCAGCTGAAAAAGCAAAAATTGAACTTTCAAGCAGTACCGAAACCGATATCAACTTGCCTTATGTGACCGCAATTGACGGTGTGCCTAAGCATTTGGTACGCAAATTAACCCGTGCGAAGTTCGAGCAATTGGCAGAGCGTTTAATCAAAGGAACATTAGAGCCTTGCAAGAGTGCATTGAAAGACGCCGGTATGAGTGCCAGCGATATTGATGAAGTAATCTTAGTAGGAGGTTCAACCCGTATTCCAGCAATTCAAGAATTGGTAAAAGAATTCTTTGGGAAAACCCCTTCTAAAGGTGTGAATCCTGATGAAGTGGTTGCCGTTGGAGCTGCAATTCAAGGGGGCGTATTAACCGGAGAAGTAAAGGATGTATTGTTGTTAGACGTTACTCCTTTGAGCTTGGGTATCGAAACTATGGGTGGCGTTATGACTCGCATGATCGAATCCAATACTACCATACCAACCAAGAAAACTGAAACCTTCAGCACTGCGGCGGACAACCAACCTTCTGTTGAAATCCACGTATTGCAAGGAGAGCGTTCAATGGCTTCGGACAACAAAACCATCGGTCGTTTCATTTTGGATGGAATTCCTCCATCGCCTCGTGGAGTGCCACAAATTGAAGTGTCTTTCGACATCGATGCTAACGGTATCTTGAATGTATATGCTAAAGATAAGGCGACAGGAAAAGAACAAAAAATCCGCATTGAAGCCAGTTCTGGATTGAGCAAAGAAGATATCGAGCGCATGAAGCAAGAAGCAGAAGCCAATGCCGAAGCGGATCAAAAGCGTAAAGAAGAAATCGACCAATTGAATGCAGCAGACTCTTTGGTGTTCCAAACAGAGAAGCAAATCAAAGAATACGGCGATAAGATTCCCGCAGAGAAAAAAGCTCCGATCGAAGAAGCATTAAGCGCTCTTAAGGAAGCGGTTGCTGCTAAAAACATCGAAGACATCAAAGCGCGTACCGAAACCTTGAATACCGCTTGGCAAGCAGCAAGTGAAGATTTGTATAAAGCTACACAAGGCGATGCCAACGCAGCAGGTGGCGACGGAGCAAGTGGAAATGCCGGTAACGCGGGCGGATCTGCCAATGCAGCTGACGAGGTTCAAGATGTAGATTTTGAAGAAGTAAAATAATCAGATTCCTTTTTAAAAGGAATGCATATCCCGAAAAAGGCGGCCTTGGCCGCCTTTTTTTAGGTTCATCCATTCAAATAAGTGTATTTTCGCTTCTAAATGAAAAAAATGAAAGCGCAATTTTTAGGCTTTTCGGGTATGGTACTCACCGCAATATTGGGGGGGATTACGGCTTGCGATGGGCCCGCATCGAATGATGCATTCGATTCAACTGCAACTATCGCTCAGGAAGGGCAAGGTGCTGCCCGCTGGGGAGTTTCCCCCGAAAAAGATTCTTTGAATTCGGCAAAAACAGACAATCAAAAAAGCGCAAATATTCAGGAAACAGAAGTGGAAAAAGGGTTTGAGCTCGCCGCCCAAGCCTTTATGGAGCGCTATCGGGAAGGTGATTTTACCGAATTTGTGCGCTATATGCACCCGGCAGTGGTACAGGTATATGGCGGCAATTTGGCCTTTATCGAGCAATTGAAAAAGTCAAAAGCACAAGATCTAAACACGTACCGAAAGTGGAAGGCGGGTCCTTTAGAGGCCTTTACAGCCGTTCGTGATGATAGAGGACGTATTACGGGATGGTATTGTGTGGTGCCCATTAAACGCTGGTTGAAAGAGGCTGCCGATGGAGAATATCAATTGCAATGGCTGGGCGGACAATCCTTAAATGGAACGGATTTTCACTTTATCGACATCACGGATGGCGATAAGGGCATGATTTATAGAATCATGCCCGATATGCGGTATTTATTAGAGAATTTAGAGGAAAACGAAGTTCCTCAATCGTAATTATTTGCTTGCTTTCGCGTGATCGGCCAAGAATTGCGCCAAGCCAATATCGGTAAGTGGGTGGTTCAACAATCCTAAGATTGCGTTGAGCGGACAGGTAACCACATCGGCACCAAATTGAGCGGCTTTTACGATGTGCAAGGGGTTGCGAACACTTGCTGCAAGAATTTGGGTTTCATAACCTTGAACGGCGTATATATCGGCGATCTGTTTGATCAATTCCATGCCATCCCAGTTAATATCATCGAGTCTTCCGATGAAGGGAGACAAGTAGGTAGCCCCTGCTTTTGCGGCTAAAATGGCTTGTCCGGCAGAAAATACCAAGGTGCAATTTGTGCGTATGCCTTGTTTGGTAAAGTGGGAAATAGCTTTGATTCCGTCTTTAATCATAGGAACTTTTACTACGATATTTTCGTGAAGGGCTGCTAATTTTTCGCCTTCTTCAACCATCCCTTTGAAATCGGTAGAAATGACTTCGGCACTAACATCGCCGTCTACAATTTTGCAGATGTCTACATAGTGTTTTAGAACGGCTTCGGTGCCGGTAATGCCTTCCTTCGCCATAAGGGAAGGGTTGGTGGTAACACCATCTAAAATGCCAAAATCGTAAGCTTCGCGGATTTGGTCAAGGTTCGCTGTATCGATGAAAAATTTCATGGGAACAAAAATACCACACTCCAAGTCTCTTGTAAGAAAAAGTATTTCACATTTTTACCCCGAAGGGAATTCGTTTACTCGGATTTTTTTGACCTTTTGTTGGATATTTGTGTGCAATGCATGAACAAAAGGCGAAATTCGTGGTTATATATAGCAAAACATATTTTGTCTAGACGCGTCTCCGTATATAGAACCGCACATTTTAATGCAGCCCACCGTTTGCATGTGCCCCAATGGTCAGAAGCCGAAAATCAAGCTTTTTTTGGCTTGTGCAACAATCAAAACTATCACGGCCACAATTACGAAATCGTGGTTCGCGTAGAAGGTGAGGTAGATGAAGTGAGCGGATATTTGATCGACATGAAGGTGTTGAAACAATACATCGAGGAAGAGGTAACCGATGCATTCGATCATAAGAATTTAAATTTGGATGTGCCGGAGTTTAAAAATTTAAATCCCACTGCTGAAAACATTGTTTGGGTCATTTGGGAGAAGTTGAATAAGCGTTTAAGTGACCGGTATAATTTGAGTGTGCGTTTGTATGAAACACCACGTAATTTTGTAGAATTTAATGGATAATAAATTAAAGATACTCTCAGATTGGGAGGAAATGGGAGATTCCCACGTTGGCAGCTCTAAGGAGACCCCTTTACGCGATGACGCATTTGCTATGGACGATCAGCTGAAAATTGAGTTGATTGCCAAGCATTTTAAGGAAATAATGCATGTATTGGGATTGGATTTGGCCGATGAAAGTTTGAAGGGCACTCCTTTGCGTGTAGCGAAGATGTTCATCAATGAGCATTTTAAGGGTTTAGATCCCAAAAACAAGCCGCACCCCACATTATTTGAGAATAATTACGATTACAGCGAGATGCTGGTAGAGCGCGATATTGAGTTTTACAGTACCTGCGAGCATCATTTTGTGCCGATTTTTGGAAAGGCGCATGTGGCTTATATTTCAAGCGGGCAGGTAATAGGTTTGTCTAAGTTGAACCGCATTGTTGATTATTTCAGCAAGAGGCCACAGGTTCAGGAGCGTTTAACGATTCAGATTGCAGAGGAATTGAAGTCTATATTGAAAACGGAAGACGTGGCAGTGGTTATGGATGCAAAGCATTTGTGTGTAGCGAGTCGCGGTATTAAAGACACGAGCAGTTCTACGGTTACGGCAAGTTATCACGGCAAGTTTAAGGAGAGCGAAACGCGTTCGGAGTTCTTGAAATATGTTGGGATGACGGACTACAAATAAAAAAGAGAAATTCCTCAAGCAGTATTTGCAAAATATAATTCAAAAGTGTACTTTTGCACTCAATTATACGGCGGTCGTAGCTCAGTTGGTTAGAGCGCCAGTTTGTGGATCTGGAGGTCGCCGGTTCGATCCCGGTCGGTCGCCCCGCCAGCCACCCCAAAAGGGTGGCTTTTTTTATGGGTGATTTTTTACATATTTATACAGATAATTGGGGCCATCTTTAAAATATGACGAAA
>CBFHGY010000080.1:0-10510 GCA_965655465.1 Bacteroidia bacterium
ATTAAAATTAGTTGTGTTATTGAATTGAATTACAACCATATCCCTTTCTTTGTGGTATTTTGCAATGCTCTGGTAGCCGGGAAGCAGTCCGGTATGTTCATAAACGTAAATTGAAGAATAAATTTCCTGTTCACCTTCATTAAATACAGAACCATCGTTTAATGCCCTCAAAAATATACCAATATCTTCTGCGGTAGCCAGCATTAATCCCGTGTTTTCATACTTGAAATCGGTTTCAACACCAACATAATACCCGCTCATTACATCATCAATATTAACTTCGCCTAGCGAACCAAAAGTGTGCTTCAGCTCAAGCGGTACCAAAATTCTCTCCTTGATAAATCGTTGGTGAGGATAGCCCAAGGTCTTATCTATTAGGTTCTCAATCAACATATAATTGGTGTTTGAATACCCATAATCTTCACCTGGTTCAAAGTCGGCCGGCAAATCCAAGGCGTATTCAAGTGTTTCTTGTCTGTTTTTAGGCGGTTTGGTCCAATAATCAGGATGGTCAACAAAATTGGGAATGCCACTTCGATGCTGTAGCATCATTCTTAAGGTTATTTTGTCTGAATTTTCAATTCTACCTGCAAGTTCTGGAAAATACTCAGCAAGTGTTTTATCCAATGACAAACGCCCTTCTTTAACTAATTTTGTAGTGGCAACAGCGATATATAACTTTGTTATACTCGCAATTTTGAATAGGGCTTTCGGGTTGGCCGGTATTTTGTTTTTTCGATCATGCCAGCCTGCGGCATAATACTCGGGTGGCTTTCCTGCTTCGTCAACATAAACAATCATTCCATCAAATCCATATTGAATTCCTTCATTGAGTTGTTCTTGAATTGTATCAGGAAGTGGCATTATCCATGCTCTTACCAAAATCCATGGTACAAAGTATAATGAACTTATACTGGCAAGAATAAATAAGATTCTGAGTATTCGTTTTATCGGATTGATTTTCATAATAATATTCTATTTCAGTGTAGCATACTCACTTGGTTTAAGTGCGCATGACATCTTGCACATATAAATTGTGTTGCACATAACCATGTTTACCCCAAGGTGTTTTGTTGCATTTCATGCAACTTTGGCAGATTGTGTTTTTGGGTTAATTCACCAGACAAAATGATATGCGAAGAAATTCTTCTTTCCTGCTAAAATAGATAATTTGATGTTCCCATCCAAGATTTTTCACACCGTGCTTTAGCTAGAATTCGTTAGAAATTGATTATCTCAATTTCTAGTTATAATACGGATAGTTTTTTTGGGGGGACATACAACAACAAAATTTCACCCGCAAGAATCTTCGGCGACACGCCTTTTATTGGAAGGTTAATAATGATCAATTAGCCGGTTTTTGTTTCGTTTTGCAAAAAAATAGGCTCCAAATATTAATAGCATATACATAAGGAAAATGTACATCAACTGTTCTTTGTTTTCGGTATATTCAAAATATAAAATCAAAATTCCCCCAGAAAATAAACCAATCATAGCTATAATCGCAGGGATGATATGTGTTTTGGTTTCTCTTCGTTTTTTATAATTGGCATATGCCATTAAAAAAGAAACAATAATGAAAGTAATGCTACCAAACTCCAAAATAATTTGTAATCCTCCACTTAATATCAATGAAAATGAAAATATGCTCATGGTAATTATCGCATAATTTGGGATATGACCCTGAATTCTATGGGATAATTTACGAGGGAAATAACCGTCTCTGGCAATAACCGCAATGAGTCGAGACGCACCAAATAATGTTCCACTAATAGCGCTCGAAGTAGCAAGTAGTGCTCCAAAAATCACGAGAAACATACCAAAATCACCTAAAATTTCTTGTGCTCCTGCAGCCAATGCATATTCTTTATCTTGAATAATTATTTCTTTAGGAATCGTAGCAAGCGCTCCAATAGCTAAAATTACGTAAAGAAAAGTAGCGATTCCAATTGAACTATAAATTGCAAGTGGGATGTTTTTTTGTGGGTCATGCATTTCGTTATAAGCATGTATTACAAGCTGAAAACCTTCGAAGGCAACAAAGGTTATTGAGGATATAATTAAAATACTCAAAAGGGAAGTGTCACTTTCAATAATTGGATTAAAATTCTCAATGCGTCCTTTGCCAGCAAGGAGAATCGATATAAACAACAGTAAAATGAGTTTGGTATAAACCATCCAGTCTTCAATTTTGCCCATTCCTTTAACACTAACTATATTTATTACGGCAAACAACAAAATGATACCGCCTGCAATTAGTTTATTGGACCAATAGGAATCATTGAAGGGTAAAATACTGCCTAAATAGGTAGAAAACGTAAACGCATAGAGCGCGAGGGTACTGATATAACCAAAAGAGACGAGCCAACCAATTGCTGAGGAAGAAAATGGAGAATTTGGAAATGTTTTTTGAAAAAACGAATAGGTAGCTCCTTCGTCTTTATAAAACAATGCCAGTTTTACGTAGGAATAAGCGGCAAAAAAGGCAAGTACCCCACCAATTAGAAATGCAATGGGTGTGGCATTGCCGATGTTTTCAACAGAAACACCGAGAATAGCAAAAATTCCACCGCCAACCATTCCACCTAAGGCAATTGCAATCAATTCAGGAAGTTGTAATGCTTTTTTTCTTTCTGTACTTATTTTTTTTAACATTATTCAAGTTGCTTCAATGCGTATTTAAGCCGTTAATTTACAGTTTTTCCATGGGGTTTCTATAATGTTTCCATGGTGATTTTTGCGACGGCTTAAGGATTGATTGCATGTGAAGAATGCTCTGCCTTCAATAGAAGTATATGATGATTCCAGAAGTCTTTATATTTTTATATTAATTCCGAAGATTACTTGTCTGAAACCACCTCCAAATATCCCTGAAGTAGCGCGATTTAATCGAGAAGCCCGGTAGATTTCATTGGTAATGTTTTTGCCATTGAGAAATACAGTAGTTTGTTGTTTTTTACCCAAAAGGAAATCATAATTTACAAATGCATCAATCGAATAATAGGCCGGTAGTTTTCCTATCGCACCATCGGCTGATTCGTTGTTGAAATTGTGAAACTCCGTATACTGTTCACTAACAAAATGTCCGCTTGTTCCAATGGATAGTTTTTTGTAAAAATAATTCAACCCCAAGCTGGTATTCCATTTGGGTATATACGGCACTTCTGCATCAGAAATTCCCCTATCTCCAAATCGAATTACACTTTTAGTAATATTTTGAAAATCGGATAGACCTATGGTTTTTTCGGTTAAGAGTATTTCACCTCCTGAGCCGTCTGTTATATATAAATCAAATGCATTTCGGTGGATATTTACTTTATCAATAAACTCGTTTTGGGTTGCGATACTATGGATAACCTGGGAGAATAGGTCTTTATCCGTAAGCCTGCCCTCCAATACTTTGGATTGCATTATATTGATATTTCCAAATATGCTTAGCCTGTGCTGATTTACGTTGAGGATTTCTGTATTGATGGCAACTTCTAAACCATGTACATTTATTTTACCTAATTCTTCAAATATTTCATTTCTACCCCCTGCATAAAAATTCCGACTCGAATTATTAAAATAGGTGAGCTGTCCGTTAATTCGGTTCTTCCAGAAATTAAACCTCCACCCAATTTCCCTGTTCCATGACAACTCCGGCTTTATATTTATACTTTGTCCCGCAAGAGGGTTTGTAACGAAACCGTCTTGTTCTACTAAAAAGCCAAATACTTTTGAGGGCGCTATCATTCCCTGATAAATGCTTCCATAAAATTGGTTATTCCTTATCGGATATTCAAAGGTGATACCGGGTAAAAGTTGATTGTAAATATTGGGTTCTCTTCCTTCATTGATACCCTGAATATTAGGGTTTTGGGCAAGTGTAAATAAATTTTGGCGGTACATATCCACATACTCAAATCGAAGGATTGGTGTGAAACTGAATTTGCCTATTTTAAATTCATTTCGGATAAAGCCATTAATTGACGCCAGGCGATACCATAAATCGGTAGTTAATGTACCATTTCTTGCCCATCTACTGCTGTCTGCAACCAAGAATCGGTCCTTAAAGGTTTCACGGTGCAAATTAATAACGGCTTCCAAGTGATGTTCCCCACCCAATGCATTCCAATCAAAATTCAACGTTTCCTTAAATCCAGAAACGGTATAGGCCCAACGACTATCTGTTGTACTTTCCCTACCATTTCTTACTCTACCAATAATAACATAATCTTCTTCACCAAATGTCTTTCCTTTCAAATAGCCGTAGCGGTCTTCAAAAATGGAATCTCCTACATAATTCCTTACTTGTGATGCTTTGATCTTTGTGGTGACCTGTTTCCACCAATCTCTTTCAAAATCGGTTGCATAAATTTTTGAAGTAAAGCTTAAATTATTGTTTGGCAACCATTTGTGAATGATATCAACTCCATATCGTCTCATTTTAAATTGGTCGGCATCCAAAGGATTTTGACTAGGGTCCGTACAAAAGGTAAAGGGTGTTTGCGCGCTTAAAGAAGCCTGATTGTCTTCAAACTGTCCGCTTACCTTGAAATATAAGGATTGGCTTTCAGACAGCTTGGCAAATATTTTCGCATTTAAATTCAATATATCTACGGATGAATTATTAGTAAAGCCATCAAATTTTTTGTAAACACCTTCCACCAAGGCCCCCAAGTTGTTCCATGTACCTCCATAAGAAATTAAGCCTGTTTGATAGTTTCGCTGACCACCAATAAGTTTAATTCTTAATTCCGATTTTTGAGGTGGCATGGCCGTTATATAATTGATTGCACCATACATATTATTGGGTCCAAAACGCAGTATGTCCGCACCTTTATATACTTCTATTGCAGTCAATCGGTCACTCACAGGATTGTAATAAGCGCCTGGAGCAATGTAAGGTGCAGGTGCCGATGGTGTTCCATCTTCCATTAAGAGTACTTTTTTAGAACGCCTGCCCCAAGAACCTCGGATACTTATGTTTGGCCGGTTGGAAAGGCCCATGTCACCAATAATATTTACCCCAGGTATTGTACGTAGCGCTTCTTCTGAACTTAATGGTTGGATATTCTTTAACGCAGTGGGATTGATGCGATAATTACTCCCTTTGAAATCTGACTTGTAATTTTGGGGCGATACACTTACTATAACTTCTTCAAGTGTTGTTTTAGAAAGCTTCAATTCAATAATTCCCAAATCTGTTGTTTGAGCCGTGACTTCAATAGTTGTATCAACATAACCTAAATATTTTATGCTAATTCGATCATGGATCTTGTAATTGGTTATTTTAAAATTACCATTGTCATCCGAGTAGGTTCTGTTTCCACCCGATTGCAGTTGGACCAGTGCGCCTATCATTGGGTGTAGGTCGGTTTGGTCAATGACTTTTCCTTTGATAATTGATTGTGAAAACCCGTTATTGCTTAAAGTTAAAAAACTGATTAGAAAAAATTTGATTTTTTTATACATCTTTAATTTTGGGATAGCTGACAAAATCGATAATCCCTAAATTGATCTCTACATTTGATGAAATATGCCCTGTAGTCTGTTTTGTCCATGTTTTTTTTAGATTTAGAGTCAAAAGAGGGTTTTAAGCTTATTTGTGTAAATATACCTCTCCTTGTTTTTTTTTGCAATTTCCAACAGAAAATTTGTAAGGGGATTGGGTGTGTTTTCATCAGGATCGATTGCTTTGTCTATCTTTTTTCATCCTACAAAAAGATAGGTAGTATCAATATGGCTGGGAATATAGGTTTTCAGCGTAAATATTTACAGATTGCCTATGTAACAACAATTGTTGTTAAACATTACCTTGGTTTCGCATTTAAAACCTAGCGCAACAATATTCTAAATTTATTTACGGCATTAAAATGATAGGCTATGATTTCATTGCCTTTGAATTTTAAATCCCACTTGCCCTAATTGGCAATATAAAACCTCGAAACTTCGTTGATTACGTATATCCGGATGAGGTACAACCTAACGCTAATACTATATATTATTTTTTTTCAATCATATGCAAATGCCTGCAGCATGTTTAAAATTACGGTTGGTCGAAATAATATCATTGGATGCAATAATGATGCGTGGGTTACGGAACCACAATTAAAATTCACGAATAAAGGATACGGTGCCGCATTTACGGGAGCAACCCGTTATAATGGGAAAATAGCGCCACAATCGGGTATGAATGAATTTGGAATCGTATTTACAACGCTTTCTATAAATCCTCCGAAACATCAAAAAACGTTTCAAGGTATTCAGATCAACGACAGATCACAGTTTTTAGAGTCCGTATTGCAAAAATGCAAAACACTAGAAGAAGTGGAACAATTCTATTCTCGTTTTAATAGATCATGCTTTATTCAGGACTTGTTTGTATACATTGATTCCTCTGGTCGGGTGCTTTTTGTAGAACCCTTTGTAATGCATTACCGCGACGATGCTTCACTGATTCAAAGTAATTTTTGTCCATCGGAAACAACCGACTTAACTGACATACAACAAAGAAGATTTATACGCGGTAATGCATTCATTGCCAATGGTTACAGCGCAGATTTTTATTTTGGAATGAACCTTATTAAAGAAATGTCGGTTTCCCGAAAAAGACATGGGGATGGAACGCTAATCTCTACAATTTGGGATAACCGAAATTTGAAATTTGACGTCGTTTTTTATCATGACTTTGATCACATTAAAAGTTTTTCCCTTAAAAAGGAACTAGCCGAAGGGGAGGGGATCTATAAATTGGATACCATGTTCCCAAGGAATAAAGATTTTGAAGAGCTCAAAACCTATAAAACACCCTTCAATACTCCTGTTTTAAGGCTATTGCTAGCTATTGTGGGTTTTTTATCTGGGATTCTCGGACTTTGGTTTGCGATTAGAGCAATTCGCGCTTCCGTATGGAAATTGAAATTATTTTGGGCCCTACAAACATTGGCATCTTTAATTGGATTTGGGTACTGCTTTATTCTTGCTACGGATATCGCTATGTTTTATTACGATTGGCCCTATTTCCATCCCAGTTCCAATTGGAGAACTCTGATGTCATATACACCGCTGGTAATAGGGCTCGTCTTTTTAATTAATCTCTTTTACCTAAATAAATGCATCCATAAACAAGCCATTGATTTAATGCTAGAAACTGTCTTGTTTGTAGGAATACTAACCGGATTTCTGTACTGGTCATTTTGAGTTGTTTGGTCTGCAAATTTGACCGCGTAGAATTTCAATTATCTATACCCTTAAAATTTAATTAGGGTTCCAATCAAAATTGAACTGCGTTTCTTCCAGGATTGAAATGGAGCTAATCAACTGGTTGGGCTTCCCCGTTTTTTAACGCACTCTCTAAGGGAAGCCTACCTGTCTGGGTGTTCAATGTTTTAGTTTTTCAAACCATACATTAAACTCCGTACTCATCTTTTTGGGATGACTTTCGGTTAAAAAATGTTTTCCTTTTCCTAAGTAAACAAAAGTTGCATTCTTGAAGTTGACTTTTGCATACTCCACGGCTTTCTTCCTGTTAATAAGGCCTGTTTTGGAATAGAAATATAGAATGGGAATTTTAGTAGCGCCCATTCCTTTGGATATAGTATCCAACAATGCAGCAAATTCACTTGGGCCTTTTCCTTTGGTGTAGGAGAGCACAGCGGGATCCGGTCCATTTGTAATGGCATATCGTCTTTCTTTAACATCCCACGGTTGGGTATAATAGGCGTAGGCTTTTTTAGGGAGTTTTCTACCTGTAAAGAAATTAACAGCTAACTTTTTACCCGCAAAATTCCTTTTTACCATCCACTTTTCATTGCCTTTTTTACTTCTAGTAAGTTTCATGAAAGCTTTAAAGCTAAACGGTAATTGGTCGTAAAAAACACGCGCAGGCATAAAAGGGGCCTCGAATAATGCAATCCCTTTCACGTTTTGCGGTTGTCGAATCGCATATAACATTCCTACTATTGAACCTATATCTTGAAAAAATAGGGTAACATTTTTGAGTTGCTTAGCTTCTATAAAATCTGTTAGCATTTTATACTGAACTTCCACAGAAACATTTCGGTCTTTGGGGAAACTGGATTTTCCAAAACCTAAGAAATCGAGTGCAATTACTTTTTTGTTACTGTCAATATTCGGAAGGATATTTCGCCATATATAAACGTTTGCGGGCAAGCCGTGAAGCAGTAAAATGGGGTCTCCTTCTCCTGATTCTACATAGTGAATGGTGTCTTTACCCAGTGCCAGGAACTTAGAAGTAAAAGGGAATTCGGCAGAAATATTTTTCTCTACTTTGGCATTTTTACCTTGGTAAACATTTTGGGCCCTTAGAACCGGAAATGCTAAAAAGAAAAGCGTAAAAATCAGGATGGGCTTATTTTGGGAGCTCATGATTATTTTTTTGGAGATTTTTTTAACAATTGGATGAAAATATATATGTGACTCAGAAACGTAGTCAATCCATACGTGACAAACATGAGCCAAATAAATCCAAGGTTATGATTGTAAAGCTCCAATCCAAAGAATTGAGGGAACGCCGTTAGTAGATCGCCAAAACCCACGATATTGAAGACCCAAACTATTGGGATGGCTAAGCTCCATTTATTTTTCAAGGCAATAACTGAGATGATAGCCAAAATCGAAGTGCTCATGTCTAATAGTCCAGTGGTTGTTAAAAATTCCGAAGGATAATCATTATAAAACTGCTCTTGGGCCATAAAGGTGAGGCCGAGATATCGAAACGTATTGAGGAAAACAAAGGGAAGAAGCGCGGCATGAATGGGTAAGTTGGCAATCCGAGGCTGAATCCAATATTTAAAACCTAAAATGATGGCGATGGTGCCTGTAAGGGCTTGGATATTAATAATGGTGAAATTGTTCATGATGTGTGTTATTTTTTGGGAATGGGTTGTTTGTTCAATTGATTAAAAATGATTTTCGGAGCTATTCTGCTCATGATTTTAAGTGCCGTTGATATACCCGGTGTGATTTCTTCACGGCCTTTTGTGTAGCCGTTCCAAAATAGATTGGCCAATTTTTCGGGTGGCATGGGTTTTAAATTATCGTCTTCGGCAATATCGGCGCCATGCGCTAGGGGTGTATCTACAACAGGTGGAAGTAGCTCAATTACTTTGATATTATGAGGCTTTAAGTGGAGTCGGATACTCCTTGTCCAGAAGTGTAAGGCTGATTTGGTGCCTGAATAAACAGGCGCTTGTGCGAAGGGAACATAGGCCAAACCCGAAGAAACATTCACCAAGACGGCGCTATCGCTTTTCTTCAGTAATGGAAGGAAATAATGCAACAAGCGAATAGGGGAGTTATAATTGATTTCGATTTCCTGCATTTGTTTTTGCAAGTCGTTTTCTTCGATGCCGGTATTTATTAGGTTCATTATTCCGGCATTATTGATTAATACATCTATTCCCTTAAATTTTTGAGTAACCGTATCTCTTAGGTTTCGCACATCCGCATCAACACTCACATCACTTTGGAGAATGTGAATTTTGGGATTTGCTTTTTTAACGTTTTCAAGTTTTGAAAGATCTCTTCCCGTGATGATAACGGTATTGTTATGCTCCAAGAATTTTTGAGCAAGCGCAAGTCCTATTCCAGAAGCTCCGCCTGTTATGAGTACCCTTTGATTGGATTGTTTCATATTAATTTGCTATTTTTGCTACTAATTCAATAGCAAAAGTAACAAACACAATTATTACTACCAAATTAATAGTAAAAAAATGAAGTCTGAATTTCGCTCTACCTGTCCCATTGCCACGGCGCTTGATATTATCGGTGACAAATGGTCATTACTTTTGGTGAGAGACATGTTAACCGTTAAAAAGAAGACTTTTAAGGAGTTCTCTGAATCCTCGGAAGGAATTGCTCCTGGAATATTGTCTTCCAGGTTGAAGTGGTTGGAAGAAAATGGGATGTTATCAAAACAGAAACTACCGGATAACCAGAAAGAGAATATTTATTTGCTCACTGAGAAAGGAATTGATTTAGCTCCCGTAATCTTAGAACTCATTTTGTGGAGTTTCAAAAACATGAAAAGTCAAAATCCCGATATGCCCTCTTTTGAGGATATTGGTTTCGATCGAGAAAATCCGAAATTGACCGAGGAAATTCAAAACAATTACCGCAACTTTATGAAAGAGACCTTAGGTTGATTGGAGGTGATTCCTAATTTACTTAATAGCCCTTTTTAATAGGTTGTATCCTGCATAAGGTTGAAGTTCAATCAAAGCCTAGATAGAATTTCCATAATTAAGCGCTTATTTCACAGAGTATTTGACTTTTGTAGGGAATCCGCCATTGAGTCGATTCGCCTTATGAATAATCGAGTTTAGAAATTGATAATGGATATTTTTATTCCATTAACTTGTCTAAGATTCCACTGATTTGAACTTTTTCATTAAGTTCTAAGGGTTCCGTAAATTTTGAGAAAATCTGATCGATTTTCGGTTTGATTTTACGCAGTTCTTGGGTGCCGATGGGTGTAATTTTGATCCTTTTGGCTCTCTTGTCT
>CBFHGY010000081.1:0-10229 GCA_965655465.1 Bacteroidia bacterium
AATCTAGTGCAAATCCTAAGCAAACCGACGTTGGGCCCAATATTGATGAGTCTGAAGCAACGCAAGAGGGGTCTGCAAACGCAATTTCTCAGGCGGATAACCCAGTGCTAACGGATATCCCAAAGAAGAAAGAGAAAATGGGTTTATTGGGGATTTTTCAGAAATTCAACAATCGCAGGGGAGAAATTTTACACGGTGCGCCGAGAACGATGGCTGTGAATCCAGCCCAAACCTCTGGTGAAATGCAATCATGGTCACCCAATCAAATGAAAAAGATGGTGCCAGATGGCTCCGGTATATACGCCAATGGAGGTTCGCCAATGGCACTTTCCAACGTTTACGATTTTGGAGCAAAGCAGTATATTAGCAGTACCTATTTTGACTTACAAGTTAAGGAGGATCCAGAGGCCTATTTAGATTGGGATTTTGAACTTCCGCAAAGTGGGTTGCGAACCAAACGTCTTCCATGGTATGCGGAATTTTCAGCCATAACTGGCAGCGATAATCAAGTTCAATTCGATGCCAATGAAAATTTAAGTGTATTGGGAACCAATTACATGGCTCAATATCAATTAAGCCTTTTGCGTGAATTCAAAGGAGCGGATCTTTGGGGTATGGGTATTCACTATACCCAATGGGTAGGCAATGGGGAATGGCGTAAGCGCGAATACATAAATGTATGGAATTACGATACCCAAACCGTAGCCATAAATGTTCCTGGCCTCCCTACTCAATATGTTACGCAATTGGATTCGCATATGACTCGAGAATTTAATGTGCGCACAGGTACTATAAAATATAACATCGATAAAATTTCGCTTCCTATCAGCTACCGTGGTTTTGCACGATTATTTAAAACCAATTTCCGATATGCAGCCCAAATATCTCCGGGTATAACCCGCATAAGCAAGGGCAATTATTTTACGCCTACCGAATTCATGCCGATAGAACAATCTCGCAGATTTAGTTTTGGAGCAAAAGTGGGAATGGGTCCGATTATCCCCGTTGGAAATGGACTTAGTATCGTAATCGAACCTGCTTTGATGTATGAAAGTTTCATACTTCCCAATAAAGGTTTGCAAGGAAATGTTTTTGGAGGCTTAGGAATTTCTATGATGTGGAGATTGAAATAAGCACCTTATTTCGTATTCAATTGGTATATTTTAGTATCCTTGGAGGAATTTCCCCACTAAGTCTTTAAGTCTAAGAAATTCGTAATAATTTGTCACATGGTCGACTTGTAGGCCTGAACGCTCCTTAATTAGCCCTATTTTTGTATCCGGAAGAAAAGATAATATTATGAAGAAAATTCTAACTCATGCCTTTTTAATAACCGGTGCTATTGCAGCAACGGCATTTGGATATTTAAACGGTTTCCAAGCGTTAAATTTAAGCTTTATGGATACCACAATGGTTCCTGGAAATGATTTTTATACCTATGTAAACGGTAAATGGATGGAAACCGCCGATATTCCTTCCGATCGCGGTCGTTGGGGATCCTTTGATGCATTGGATAAAAAAGCGGATAGCATGGCGCTTAAAGTATTGGAAGATGCTGCTTTACTTCAAATTCCAGATGCCAATACATCCATGATTCAAACCAAGCCCAGCGATCAACAAAAGGCGGTGATTTTATTTCAAACGGTTTTAGATGTAAAATCCCGAAACGAACAAGGTATTAAACCCGTTTTGCCTGCGATTCAGGAAATTAAAGCCATTTCTAAGAAAAAACAGTTGTATGCGTACATGGTAGATAAAGCTAAAACCGGAGATGCCGTGTTTTTAGGTTTTTACGTAAGTTCGGACGTGAAAAATAGCAATGAGAATGCATTGTATGCGTATGGAACATCCTTAGGACTTCCCGATCGTGATTATTATTTGAAGAACGACGAAAAAAGCGTTTCCGTTCAAGCGGCGTACAAAACATTCATGAAGGAAACCTTTAAAGCATTTGAATCTGAATTAAGTGATAAAGAATTGAATCAAGTGTATGAATTTGAAAAGCATTTGGCAGCGAGCAAAATGGATCGTGTTGAACGCCGCGACCCAAACAAAAGATATAATCCAAGATCAAAGAAAACGTTCATAAAGGAAATGAAGGGTATGCCGGTTCAGGGCATGTTAGATAATTTGGGTATTGGTTCGGCCGATCAAATCATTATAGGTGAATTGAAATTCATGAATGAATTGGCAAAAACGGTGAAGAAAGCGCCTTTATCTACACTTAAAAATGTAATGCTTTGGAATTTAATACGCAGTTCAATGGGTGTATTAACCGAAGATTTGGAACGTAAATCGTTTGAATTTTATGGAAAAACCTTACGCGGTACACCAGAGCAAAAAAGCCCCAAGGAACGTGCTTTAAATGTAGTTAATGGTTCACTAGGAGAAGCTTTGGGTAAATTATACGTAGAAAAATATTTCCCGAAAGAAGCTAAAGCAGTTGCTCAAGCAATGGTAGATGATGTAATTGCTGCCTACCGAATGCGCATCAATGCGTTGGATTGGATGAGTGCCGAAACCAAACAAAAAGCACAAAAGAAATTAGATAAGCTCACCGTTAAAATTGGATATCCCGATACCTGGAAAGATTACAGTGATTTAGAAATCAAGTCTTATGCAAATGGAGGAAGTTATTACAGTAACATGTATAATCTTTCGAAATGGTCCATGGCAGAAAATATGTCAAAGTTTGGTAAGCCAGTTGATAAGAAGGAGTGGGGCATGTCGCCTCAAACCGTAAATGCCTATTACAACCCTGTTTATAATGAAATCGTATTCCCAGCGGCTATTTTACAAGCACCGTTCTTTGATTTTAGAAACGATCCTGCCGTAAATTTTGGGGGTATTGGAGCGGTAATCGGTCACGAAATTTCACATGGTTTCGATGATGCCGGTGCCCAATTTGATGAAAATGGGAATTTAGTTAATTGGTGGACCGAAAACGACCTCAAGCAATTTAAAGAGCGCGGTAAAAAGTTGGCAGATCAATACAGCAGATATGAAGCTTTACCCGGAAAGTTTGTAAACGGGGAGTTTACCTTAGGTGAAAATATTGGTGATTTAGGTGGTGTAGCTTCGGCCTATGACGGATTGAAAATCCACCTCAAAAGAGAAGGTTCAGTTGGCGTTATTGATGGATTTACGCAAGAACAGCGCTTTTTCATGAGTTGGGCAACCGTTTGGCGCAATAAAATTCGCGACGAAGAATTGGCCATGCGCTTACTAACCGATCCGCATTCACCAGGATATTTCCGTGCAATAGGACCTTTAGAAAATCACGAAGGTTTTTATGAAGCCTTTAAAGTAAAAGAAGGCCACCGCATGTATAAATCAAAAGAAGATCGCGTAGAGATCTGGTAAAAACATTTTATTGCCTCTATGAAAATCACAGAATTAAGGATTAAATTCACATCCTTAATTCTGTGATTGTATGAAATACGCCTTTAAAATTTTTACAGCGGCCACTCAAGCCGTAAAACGCTTTCCATTAGTTTGGATATCTTCCTTAATAGCAAGCACGGCAATGTCGATCATGATTGGCGACAATGTGACGGATGAACGACAAATGCAATTGGCCTTAATGGCGCAAACTTTCGCATTAGGAGTTCCCTTATTTTTTGCCCTTAGTTTATTCACAGAATCGATAACTTCAATTGGTCGCAGAATTTTTGTTTTGGTTTCAGGAATTTTACTCTTAATAGGCGTTTATTTCTACTTAAAAGTACCTGTTTATGGTTTTAACAGGGGGGAGTTAAGTTTGGAATTTTTAGGTTGCTTTTTGGCCTTTCACCTGATGGTTTCCTTTTTGCCCGTTCAGAAGCATTTAAATACACCTATTTTTTGGCATTTCAACAAAACCCTGTTCCTGCGATTGGCCATAACCGCATTATATACTGGAGTTCTATTTGCTGGATTGGCGGGTGCCATGGCGGCCTTCGACCAATTATTGGGATTTGAAATCAAACCCATTTACTACGGTCGTTTATGGATGTATATGGCTGGCCTTGGCAGTGTTTGGTTATTTTTGAGTAATATCCCCGAAGATTTATCCGAAACCGTAGATTCAGGTTATCCTAAAGGTTTGCAGGTCTTTGCGCAGTATATTTTATTGCCTTTGGTATTGCTTTATTTGGTGATACTCTATGTTTATGGATCTAAAATTCTCTATTTAGGATCCTTACCTGTTGGCTGGGTTTCGAATTTGATATTGGCTTTTTCGGTTTTGGGCATGCTCGCATTATTGCTCCTACATCCGCTCGCTCAAAATAGCACCCAGAAATGGATAAACCGATTTACGAGTGGTTTTTATCTGGCATTGATTCCCTTGTTGGTTTTGTTGTTTACGGCTGCACTTACTCGGATTCACGCGTATGGATTTACGGAATTGCGTTATGCCTTGTTATGTTTGGCAATATGGCTAAGTGGAGTCACGATTTTCATGATCCTCACCCGGAACCGATTTATTTGGGCGATTCCGGTGAGTTTATTTTTTACTGTTTTGGTGGTGTTTTTCATTCCCGGATTAGACTTGCGGTCTCAGTCAAAAAAATCCCAAAAAAGTCGCTTAGAAACCATGTTAAAAGAGCAAAACATGCAAGATGCTAAGGGGCATTTAATTGCAGCTCCAAAAGCTCTTAATGATTCGATAAGTAATGAAATGTATGAATTAACGGAATATTTGAGTATCAATCATGGAATAACCGGCTTAGAACCCGTGGTAAACATACCGGATTCTATGAGATGGCAAAATGAAAGTCGCTGGGAACTGATGCAATATATGCAGCCCATTCTTGCGGCCTATGGCATTCAATCTCGAAATCCGTATACCACTGAGGCCGTTGCAGAAGCCACAGTGTCCGAAAACACAGATCCTAACGGTCCTGTTGCTCCTATTTCCCGTGCCGATTTAAGCATTCGTTTTAAAGGAGAAACACCCAATTTGGTGAATATTCCTAAAGGAATGTGGTTGCGGTGTATGGATTTAAACATAACGTCGAGTTTTAACTTCAGGTTTTACAGCAAGATTAAAGATATTGTGATTCAAAGAGATATTACTGGAAAAAACATATTGATAGAAACGAAAAATTACAAAGAAGTGTTTAATTTGGATTCCATCATGCAAAAGCACGCACCTTTATACCAGAATCTGTCTTTGGTAGCTGAGAGTAATCCCTATTATTTTTTCCCAGATTATCGGAATCCCTTGCTCCTTGAGAATAAAAACGCTTCTTTACAAATATTCAGTATGCGCTATAAATGGAATGAGGAACAAAACACGTATAGCTTGTTGGATTTTAACGGTAAACTATGGCTACGTTAGGCTTTTTTGGCAATTTGCCATAAGGCTTCCATTTCTTCTAAATTCATGTCTTTCAATCCTTTGTTCATCGCTTCGGCCTGAGCTTCCATGGATTGAAAACGGGTTTTGAATTTTACGTTGCAGCGTTCTAAAGCGTTATCGGGGTTGATGCCCTTTAAACGTGCATAATTGATTAAGGCAAACAAATAATCGCCAAATTCTTCCTCTTCTTCGTTTTTATTTTTAGCTTCTTGGAATTCTTGCCATTCTTCTTCAACCTTTTCGTAGGCTTTTTCTGCTTCATCCCAGTCAAATCCTACCTGGCTTGCTTTTTCTTGCATGCGGTACGCTTTTACGATGCTGTTCAAGCCTTTGGGCACCCCATCTAAGAGTCCGTTTTTCTTATCCCCGCGCTCTTGCAGTTTAATTTGCTCCCAATTTTGAAGCACTTCCCCTTCACCCGATACCTGTACATCTCCGTAAATATGAGGGTGCCTTCTTATCAGCTTTTCTATTAGGGTTTTACATACTTCCCCCATATCGAAATGACCATTTTCGCTTGCAATTTTTGCATAAAACACAATATGCAACAGCAAATCGCCCAATTCTTTCTGTACCTCTTTGGGATTGTCTTCTAAAATTGCATCCGAAAGTTCATGTACTTCCTCTATCGATAAGATGCGAAGGGTATTCCAAGTTTGTTTCATATCCCAAGGACATTTGGCCCTGAGGTCGTTCATCACATTCAAAAGTTGTGAAAATTGTTCGAGTATTTCTTCGCGTGTCATTAAGATGATTGATTGAGGTTTCTAATGGTAATCGGTATGTATTTTTTAGTTTGGGATTATTGTGGACTATCCAGGAGCACATCTAAGATAGCCAATGCTGCCAAGGATTCTACAATGGGAATGGCACGAGGTAAGACACAGGGATCGTGGCGGCCTTCACTTCGAATTTGCACGCTTTCGCCTGCTTTATTTATAGTCTGTTGTGCAATTCCAATACTCGAAGTGGGCTTAAAATACAGTTCAAACAGTATGGGTTCACCCGTTGCCATGCCTCCAATAATTCCCCCAGTACGGTTTGTGGCAGTTCCTAATTGTCCATGTTCATGCGTCCATGAATCGTTATTTTCTGATCCTTTACGTTCATGACTCCGAGCATCTTCGCCGAAATAAATGCCTTTTACCGCATTTAAATTGAGCATATATTGGGAAATAACCGCATTTAATTTCCTGAAAACGGGAGAACCACTGCCCGCAGGAACGCCTTCTATCACACAACGAACAATCCCACCCAAACTGTCGCCCTGTTCCTTAGCTTGCGCTATGGCCTTTTCCATTTCTTGGGATTTAGATAAATCTGGACAGCGCAAGGGCGATGTATCTACCGTTTTGCGATCTTTAGGAATATCTGTAGCCGCTGTAATGGTATGAATTTGATGTACCCATGCACGTACTTGAATAGGCCCCCTTTCAAGGGAATGTAAATATTGTTCAGCCAATGCCCCTGCAGCAACCCAACCTGCGGTAATTCGCGCACTGCTGCGACCTCCGCCGCGATGATCACGAATACCCATTTTTAAATCCCAGAGAGCATCTGCATGTCCGGGCCGGTACTGATCTTTTAATTGTGCATAATCTTCAGGACGGGCATCCTTATTGGCAATTAGAAATGTGATGGGCGTGCCTAAGCTACGGCCTTCATAAACTCCAGAAACTATTTGAAATGCATCACTTTCATTGCGGGCCGTCGTGAATGCATTTTGTCCGGGCCTCCGCCTTTGCAATTGTGTCGATATGGCATCCATATCTATCAAAAAGTTTGGTGGAAATCCATCTAACACAGATCCAATAAACGTACCATGGCTTTCTCCAAAGCTGGTTAGAACGATGTTTTTACCTATTGAATTTGCGCTCACGAGGGATTTATGGGTTCTTGAAGCTCAAAATTACACATTTTCAGAAGTTCCCAATACCCTGGGAAACTTTTTTCGGTACATTTCGAATCGTCGATATCAACCGAATCGATGCAAACTGCCCAGGGTGCAAAGGCCATTGCAATGCGGTGATCGTGATAGGTTTTTATCGAATATTGCGTTATGGTAGTCGGATTATTGATATTAAGAAGGAAGGCATTTGCTTTGTGTTCCCAAGCAAATCCTAATTTCTGTAAATTCTCAGCCATACTTATTAAGCGATTGCTTTCCTTACCCGCTAGTTTTTCGATACCGGTAAATTTCATAGGAATTTTCAGAAAGGCATAAGCCGAAACCAATGCGGGAATCAAGTCTGGACAATTGCTGCCGTCAAAACTTTCAGGAATATCGTGTTCCCTACCCGGGATAATACATGCTCCCGAATCTTCAAATTCGGTATAAACTCCCAAAGCGCGAAAGGCCTCAACCGCAGCATAATCGGCTTGAGCCGAATGTGGCAAAGCCCCTTCAATAAAAAGTGTTTTTCCAGTAAAAAGAGCGATCAAATACACAAAACTCGCACAACCCCAATCGATTTCTATATCAATGTCCATTTGGGTTTCCGGTTTGGCTTCAATGAGGATTGCATTATCTTTTTTTACTGCGTTAAGATCTTCGTACCCTTCATTTTTTGCCATGGAGCCTATACGAATGCAACCCTTGGATATTTCAACATGATACCCCCATGTTTTTAAAACAGAGGCACTTAAATGTATATAAGACCAACTGTGTTGAAGTCCAACAATCTGTAATTCAGGGATGGGGTTTAAGGCCGTAACACCAAGCATCAATGCGGAAACAAACTGACTGCTTTCGGTCGTATTTAAAATCCATAAGTCTTCGTTTTTTTGAATTCCACGAATGATCTCAAGAGGGAAATAGCCTGGGTTTCCCAAATAACGGATTTCGGCACCTTGTGCACGGAGTGCTTCCACCAAATCGCCAACTGGCCGCTGACATAAACTGGAATTGCCTGTTAAAACTTTCGGAATATTTACAATGGCGAAAAAGGCCAATGCAAATCTAGCTGGAGTTCCAGCATCCATAAAATCAATTTGGAAATTTTCAGTTCCTAGCGCTTCCTGAAACAATCGCGTATCTCTAGAGTTGGATAAATTTCGAATATGAGCACCCGCTTTATGCAGGTAATTCAAAAATAAATGTCGGTGGGAAATACTCTTAGAGTGGGGTATCTGCAAATATAATCGCGTATGATTGAACGCTTCTAGGTAGTTAATCTTTTGTTTCATGCAAGGAGGTGGCGTATTTCGAAATGAATTTCTCCATATCGGACTCGCTAATCTCTACATCATACATGGCATCACCTACTGAGCGCAATAAACTCAACTGGATATGTCCGTTGTGATTTTTTTTATCGTACATCAACAAGTTCACTATGGGTTTCACTTCAAGTTCGTTCCAACCTATTTTTGGGAATAAGGGAAATACCAGAGATTCGATAAGCGATAAGGTTTCAGGACGAGTAATACCTATTTCAGTTCCTAATAAGGCCTCCCAATACAAACCATTGGCAATGGAAATTCCATGGTTTATTTTCTCGTCTTCAAAATGTAAAGCTTCGATACCGTGACCCAAGGTATGTCCGAGATTTAATAATTTTCGGATACCCTTTTCGTCGAAATCTTGCTTTACGATGTCCTTTTTAAATAGGATATTATGTTCAATTAAAGACATCCAAGCTTGGGTTTCTGCAATAGGAGGCATGCCTTGTTTAACCAGTTCAATTAAAGGTTCACCTTTAAGCAGAGCATGTTTAATTACTTCTGCCCAACCCGACATAAGTTCACATTCACTCAAAGTGCTTAGGAAATCTACATTCCGTAAAATGGCTGTGGGTTGTGTAAACGTGCCAATTACATTTTTTGTGCCATATAGATTGATGCCTGTTTTACCCCCTTCGGAACCATCTACCATAGAAAGTAGGGTAGTAGGAACATACACACATGGAATACCGCGCATGTAGGTTGATGCGCAAAATCCAGCAAAATCCAAAACGGCTCCGCCGCCCAAAGCAATGATCAAACTTTTGCGGGATACATTTTCTCGCATTAAGCTTTCCCAGAAATCTTCACAATAACGGATGCTTTTGGCACTGTCGCCGTCGGGTAAATGATAAATAATATTATCTATTTTTTTATAGATCTGTAGCTTAGGTAAGCATAACTTCTCGGAAGTTTCAGATACTACCACCACGATTTTATCGGGTTGATATTGATTTATATAGGTGTCGATGCGTTGATCGATGGTTTCAGTGCGTACTATCATGACTTGATTTTTTCGTAACGCTGAATATTGGTGGGATCTAAATCTTTGAGCAAGCGCATGATAATCGTTTTTTCAGCGGTAGTTGCCCCTTGATACATTTCTACAATTTCAGGCCATTTTGTAGTAAAGAACAATTTTTGCAGCAAACTGTTTTGATTGGTTTGTGCGGTTTGAGCTATTTTTTGTAAAGATTCTGTTACTTTTTTTCGAGCTTTGCTAGGTTCTTCATAAAATTGATCCAATCCCTCGCGATGATATTGATAACTCAACTCCCGAAACTCCTTAAAACGTGGGCTGTTTAAATTTTCAGCTAAATAAAATCGATTTCGAAATCCTTTACCGTCACCTTGGTTCCAACCGGGTTTATTCGTCATTAAATTCACTAAATTCTGTGCTTGTGAAAAATATTTATTTCCACCAAATAAGCCATAACTATCGTGTTCAATTCCCAAAGAAATATATACATAAAAGGCCATTAAGGTAGTAAGGTCGTTCATATTCATATTCTCTTGGAATTCTAAATTCTCAAATTCACGATAATTGAAGCCCACATCTTCATCGTTAAATTGCATTACCGTGGTTTTGTAATTAGATCCATAAACGGGGCGGGATATCTGCAATTGAGCAGTGCCTTGAAATTTGTCGTTATCCCAGGCGTCTATA
>CBFHGY010000082.1:0-3996 GCA_965655465.1 Bacteroidia bacterium
TCTATTTATTACTTTATTAATTTTAAGTCAGTTTTTAGTAGCGCAAGATAAGGGGACTATAAAAGGACTATTAACAGATAAAGAAAATAATAATGAGCCTTTGCCTTTTGCAAACATTATTATTAAAGGAACAAAAATTGGAACAACGTCAGATTTTGATGGTAATTACTTATTAAAAGTTCCAGCAGGAAATCATATAGCTGTTTTTAGTTTTTTAGGGTATAAATCTATAGAGAAATCATTCACTATAAAGGCAGGACAAACTTTAACTATTAACCAATTAATGTCTGCTGAAGAAGGTGCACACAAGATCTGGTTGGCTTACGAACGAAAATCGAATTATGTAATCATGACGCTACAAGGGAAGCTTGCAGTGTTAATTAATAAAATATCTCCACGACTCGCTGATTGGCTCACCTATCGCGTTATTCGCAAAGAACCTAATTCACCTTTTCAATGAACATGAACGAAGTTATCACCGTCTTTTTTACCCTCTTTGCGGTAATCGATATTTTAGGTTCTATTCCTATTTTGGTATCTCTGAAACAAAAAATCCCAGATATACATCCCGGAAAAGTAACCTTAGCCTCTGCCCTGTTTATGATTGGGTTTCTTTTTGTAGGTGAATATTTTTTATATTACTTGGGAATTGATATCAGTTCATTCGCAGTTGCGGGAAGTATCGTAATGTTCATTTTAGCTCTAGAAATGATTTTGGGCATAGATATCTTTCGTGCAGATCCGGATACCAGCGCCGGAAGTATTGTTCCAGTGGCCTTTCCAATAATTGCAGGCTCGGGCACGCTAACAACAATTTTATCGCTAAAAGCCATTTATGAGAAAACGACTATTTTAGCCGGAATTATTTTAAATGTAGCGGTCATTTTTTTGGTTTTAAATACTACCGGTTTCTTTGAAAAAAAATTAGGAAAAAATGGCATGATGGTGTTGCGTAAGTTTTTTGGAGTGATTTTATTGGCAATTGCCGTGAAAATATTCAAATCCAACTTGTAGGAATTTGTGAGTACTACAGAGTGTTTTTTGTCCATTTCGGGAAATTTACCTTAACCGAAGAAATCCATTGCCCTTACGCAAGGGATTTTTGGTAAACCGAAATTGCATCGTTCGCCATTCTTTCAGACGTTGTTAAATCTAAAATTCGACGATATGAATCAGAAAAATCCGTTTTTTCAATCGATTGATAATACAAGGTTTTTAAGGCTTCCGACATCTCAAAACAATTATTGGGATCGAAATAGGCATTGGCTCTATTATCGGTCAATTCTTGAAATATTGGGATATTTGAAACAGCCATAGGCACTCCTACATGTGCCGCCTCTACTAAGGGAATTCCAAATCCTTCTTGAAGACTTGGATATACAAATCCACTCGAATGTTTTAACAACTGAAGAATTTCTGCATCAGTCGGAGCAGAGTAAACCTGCACCCGATCCATTAAATTCAACGCAATTATTTTCTTTCGTATTTCGGCTAGCCCTCTTCCACTGCCGGCTAAACTCAAATTAAAGGGAACTTCTTTTGCAATTAGTGCAAATGATTCAATCAACTTTATTTGGTTTTTTCGCGGATTGAAAGATGAATAGTAAAACAAGTATGGAGCATCTCGATTGGGGGACCAATCTGTTTGGGTAAAGGCCTCTCTTACAGATTGATACACGATGTGAATCCGGGCATCATTTATTTTATAATGCTGCATTAATTGCAATTTCGTTGTTTCACTTGTAACGATAATAGCCTGCGCATTTTTACAGGCATATCTCGTTTTAAAATCGTAAATCTGTCGATCTAAAAAAGCATAATGACGAGGGAATTCCTTAAAAATAACATCATGTATGGTACAAACCATAGGAATTCTTGCTTTATCCATGGGAATTTCATTGGAAAGTCCATGAAATATATCGCATTTCAATCTTTCCGCATCTTTACCCATTCCAAATGAACGCCATACGCTGCCATAATTAGGCAAAAAACTTTTTTTTGGAATATGAACGGGAAGCGATTCAAAAGATGCCTCCCGTGGAGAAAATAAATGCACTTGATGTTCCGGACGACGCATTAAGGCTTGCACCCATTGCTTGGAATAATTCCCCAAGCCTGTTTGATTGAAAAGCAATCTTTTAGCGTCGAATCCGATTTTCATATTAAACCGCTACGTTAAAATCTCGTAATGCCTCATTTAAGGACGTTTTTTGATCTGTACTCGCCTTTCTTTGTCCGATTATTAAAGCAATAGGCACATAAAACGCTCCACCTGGAAAGTCTTTTTTCATACTACTGGGAATTACAACACTTCTTTCAGGGATATAGCCTTTTTTCAGTTCTTCACCCGTTTGAGCATCTATAATCTTCGTACTCATCGTTAAGGTCAATCCAGCGCCCAATACCGCTTCTTTGCCAACATGAACCCCTTCAACTACGATACAACGACTTCCTACGAATGCGCCGTCTTCAATTATCACGGGCGCAGCTTGTACGGGCTCAAGAACACCTCCGATACCAACGCCACCACTTAGGTGTACATTTTTCCCGATTTGGGCACAACTTCCTACTGTAGCCCAAGTGTCTACCATGGTGCCACTATCTACGTAAGCTCCAATATTTACATATGAGGGCATCAAAACCACTCCAGGAGCGATAAATGCACCATGACGGGCAACAGCATGAGGCACAACCCGAATTCCTAAAGACTCATAATCCTTTTTTAATGGCATTTTATCGTAAAATTCCAATACCCCAGAATGGGATGTAGCCATGCTGCGCGTTGGGAAGTATAAGATGACTGCTTTTTTTATCCAATCGTTTACTTGCCAACCGTTTTCTGTAGGTTCAGCTACCCGTAAAGAGCCTTTATCTAAGGCTTCAATAATTTCTTCAATGATAGAAATATTACGCGATTCCTTTAATAAATCCCGATTGTTCCAAATTTCATCAATAGTATCTTTATAGTTTTGCATCTGTATTGCTTAAATTGCAGCAAAATTGCAAAACATTTCTGAAAGCTTCCATGAAAAAAGTGAAATATACCTTAGTTGCCTTCTTAATGATGGCTTCTCATGCGGCTAAAAGCCAACGGGCTATTGCTGTACAACCTGAAAATTCTGGCACCAAACAATTGGAAATTGGAGACTGCTTTGGATTAAAAACCTACGCAGGCAATTCAATTTTCAAAACAATCGGCAATAATGAAAGCCTTTTAAAACAATATTTCTGGAATCGTACTGACAAGGGAAGGCATTACTATAAAGTGGATCTAAAGAATCCCCAAAGTGAAGAGTTATGGATTCATATGGATTCAATGACCCATTCTTGGAAAGCGACCTATCCTAAAATTAACTTCATGCCTGCATATGCAGATATCCATTTTTACGATTTAAATAGCGGCTGGCTAGAAGGATTTGGACAAATAGTTGAATTCAAACGTAAAAGAGATGGTTCTTTTAAATTCGACATTAAATACTCCTACCCTACGGAGAATCAAGCATTTGAAAGCTTTAATACGCCTAACGCCTGTGTGGTTCCTTGGGGAAAAGCAAGCAGTAAGGTTTCTGCCGTAGTCGTAAACGATAATTTATTTGTTTATGATGAAAAGGGGTCCAATCAAATAACCACTGACGGTGGAAATGGTATTGTTTATGCTCAAACGGTCCATAGAAGTGAATTTGGAATTACTAAGGGAATATTTTGGAGCCCAAACGGAAACAAATTGGCCTTTTATCGTAAAGATGAAAAGCGTGTAACCGAATACCCCATTTTTAGTATCACGCCCCGTCCCGCGAAGAACAGTACCTTTAAGTATCCAATGGCGGGAGACAGCAGTCATACCGTTACCATAGGTATTTACGATAGAAGAGAAAAAGACCGCGTAATTTATCTTAAAACTGATGGTCCCTATGACCAATTTTTAACCAATGTTACATGGTCACCGGATGAAAAATATATTTTTATCGCTTGGGTAAACCGTGAACAGAACCACAT
>CBFHGY010000082.1:4014-10201 GCA_965655465.1 Bacteroidia bacterium
GTGAATGAGCGGAAGTTTTGTTTGAGGAAAAACACGATAAATACGTTGAGCCTGAAAATGGGCCTGCTTTTATACCAGGAAGTTCACAATCGTTTATTTGGCAAAGTGAGCGTGATGGCTATAATCATTTGTATGTTTATGAAATGGGAGAATCCACCTATAATGTTCGTCAATTGACCAAAGGTGATTGGGTCGTAACTGAATTTCTAGGCTTTGACGCATCCGGTAAATATGCATTGGTTAATAGTACTTTAGATGGATTGACAGGTAATGCATTAGAGCGGACACCATTACTCATTGATATCAAAACAGGTGAAATTTTCGAATTATCTGTGGGCTTTGGAACTCATACTCCGATATGGGATGCGAATTCAGGTTTATTAACACTCAATTTTAGCAGCTTAAACACTCCTGGGATGGTTTATATAATTGATGTTAATGGATTTATTGCCAATTTGAAAAATACCCTTGAAGTAAAACCCAATCTATTAGAGGAAATTGAAAATCCTATAGCCAATTATGAAATTGGGCGAATCAGTTTAAGTTCAATTCAAAATGATGGAGTTGAATTATTTACTCGAATGTATTACCCTGCAAATTTTGATCCCAAGAAAAAGTACCCAGCAATTGTTTACGTGTACGGAGGTCCACATGCCCAAATGATTCAAAACAAATGGCTCGGTGGCGGAAATTTATGGATGTCGTATATGGCAAACAAAGGTTATATCGTGTTTACTTTAGACAATCGCGGTTCTGCAAATAGAGGTTTGGAATTTGAAAATGCCATTCACCGCAGGGTGGGTGATGTTGAAATGAGCGATCAATTATCGGGATTGGAATACCTTAAAGGCTTGCCCTATATAGATTCATCGAGAATAGGCGTTCATGGATGGAGTTTTGGAGGATTCATGACCACCAGCTTAATGAGTCGCCACCCTGGAATGTATAAAGTTGGTGTTGCAGGTGGACCGGTTATCGATTGGAAATACTACGAAATTATGTATACCGAAAGGTATATGGACAAACCGGAAGAAAACCCCGAAGGTTATAAAGCAAACAGTTTATTGCAATACGCACCTGATTTAGCGGGAAGATTATTAATGATTCACGGTGCCGATGATGATGTAGTGGTATGGCAACATAGTTTGTTGTTTTTAGAAAAAAGTGTAAAAGCAAATAATGACAATTTAGATTATTTTGTATATCCCGGTCACAAACACAATGTTATCGGTCGCGATAGAACCCATCTATATAAAAAAGTAAGTCAATACTTTTTTGACCATCTATAAAACTTCAAAATCATCAGGGATAGCGATATGGAATTTGAGATTGTAGAATGCCCTAGGGATGCCATGCAAGGCATAAAACACTTTATACCTACGGAGCAGAAAATATCCTATATCCGTGCCTTACTCGCACATGAATTTGATGTTTTGGATTGTGGAAGCTTTGTTCACCCCGCCGCTGTTCCACAAATGGCCGATACCCCTGAAGTTATTCGGGCGATTGAATCCATTGAAAGTAAAACAGAGTTATTAGTTATTGTTGCCAATGAAAGAGGTGCCGTAAGAGCCGCCGCATTTAAGCGTATTAAATTTTTGGGATTCCCATTTTCTGTCTCTGAAACCTTTCAACGCAGGAATACCAACAGCACAAGAGAGGATGCTTTTTTTAATCTTCAGAAAATTCGTGACATCGCATTAGTCTCTGGCAAAGACGTGGTTTGCTATATCAGTATGGGTTTTGGAAATCCATATGGGGATGTTTATTCTGAAATTGAAGTACTTGATTGGGTTTCCAAAATAGTGGGTCTAGGTATTCGCACTATCAGCCTTGCAGATACTACTGCGGAAGCAAACCCAGCCCAAATAAAAACGCTTTACGAACTATGCAAATCTAGTTTCCCAAATGTGAATTTTGGTATACATCTACATGCAAGTCCATATGATTGGGAAGAAAAAGTAGCGGCGGCAGTAGACGCAGGATGTACACGCATTGATTCTGCAATGCTAGGATATGGAGGTTGTCCATTCGCAAAAGACACCATGGTAGGCAATCTTCCAACGGAACTTTTGTTGCCCTGGCTCAAAGAAAAATACCATTACAATAAAGTTAATCTTTCGAAAGACCTTATTGCAATGGCATCTAAAACGTATGAATTTGGAGCGGTATGACTATCCTCTATAACGCAATAAATCGATAATAATATCCAATTTCTGCATTAGCGCTTCGTTATGATCCGCTTCTCTCGCCTTAATGATTACAGAAGATGGGCTAGAACCAAATTCATTATCCTCTCCTTCTGTTTGAAACAATTCCATTGGCGTTACATCTAAAGAAGCACAAATCTTTTCAAGGGTATCTACCCTCATGGATTGTTTCTTTAGCATGTAATGAAAACCTTGCTCACTTAAACCGCAAAGCCTCGCCAATTCTTTAATTGGAATTCTCTTCCCCGCTGCAAGACTTTTAATCTTGTTGTAATCTAAACTGCTCACGTTTCTTAGTAATTATCTTATCATGAATGGTTAAAATGTACCTTTGGCACACATTCATAACTTGATAATTTGACATTTATTTTACCCTACTCGCAAAATAAATCATGTTAAAATCATAAAATCAAAAATATCAATCACTTGCAATTTAAGGCATCATACTTGTTTACACAAGTATGACATTTCATCCTTGCAATCTATTTTTTTGAAGTAATAAATTTATACTGTCCTTATAGTTTTTACCAACAGGTACTTCAGTCCCGCTTGTTAAATGCACTGAGGTATTTTGAATCGATTTGATTTTATCGATGGCAATGATAAAACTGCGATGTACGCGCACAAAACGATCTTTAGGCAAACCGTTTTCCATATTTCTCATGGTTTGAAGGGTTACGACACGCTTATCGGCAGACGTCCATATTTTCACGTAATCTGCAAATGCTTCCACATACAAAATATCTTTGTAAAGAATTTTCTGAAACTCACCATCCACCTTAACATAAACATAATCTTCTTGTGTTTCTGCTGTTTCGGTGTTTGCGGCTTTTAAAATCAAATATTCTTCTATGCGCTTAATGGCCTTATTCAAGCGATCTGGAGAAATCGGCTTTACTAAATAGTCTAAGGCTTCGAATTCAAATGCTTCGGCAGCATAATCGGCATAAGCTGTTGTAAACACCACTGCATAAGGCATGGGATATTGTCCTTTCACGAAATCAAGTCCCGTTTCTCCAGGCATTTGAATATCAGAAAAAACCACATCGGGTTTTAGTTCTGTTAATTTTTCAGCAAGACCTTGTGTTGAATTAAAGGTGCCGATAATTTCTACTTCGGGGTGCGCTTTAAGCAGATTTTCCATTACGGTTATCGCCAAGGGCTCGTCGTCAATTAATACTACTTTCATATTTTACCAGTTAATTATTAAATCCACCCGATACACGCCTTCAGCCGTTGAGGACTTTAGATCGTGGTTGTTTGGATATATTAAATTTAGTCTTTTTTTTATGTTCACCAAACCAATGCCCCCTAATTCTTCGCTTTTCTTCGATGGATTGTATGAATTTTCGATTAGAAATCTAAATCCATCCGTAAGTCCTTTAGCATGAATTCGAATAAATCTTTTCTCAGGGAGCACCTGTTCACTGTGCTTGAAAGCATTTTCAACCAAGGTTAAAAATAACATCGGCTCCACCATTTCATCTCTAAGATCTTGGTCGATATCAACGTCTATTCTAACCGCATCTCCAAGTCTTAATCGTTCGATTGAAACATAATCATTCACATGCTGCATTTCTTTGGCAATGGAAACTTGCCCTTCACTGCTCTCGTATAGAATATATCTGAGAATATTCGACAACCTTAATACCACCTCAGGAGCCGCATCCGATTTTGAAAGTGTTAGCGCATACAAATTATTAAGGGAATTGAACAAAAAATGGGGGTTTATTTGAGATTTTAAAAATTTCAATTCCGTTTGTAGTTGCTCCCTCTTTAGTTCTGTAGTCATCTTTTGATCCTTGTACCACTGTTTAACTAATTTTAGAACCATAGTGGTAACAACCGTAAACAATACATTTATCACTAAAAAGAGGAAAAAGGTATCCGACCAAACCAAACTTTGAAGCTCTTCGTTTATAACAACTAAATGCACGACAATGCTCAAGGGGAAACAAACGCTCACTATAGACAAACTCAAACTTAACAGGTACAATAAATAATTCCTTGGCAATAATAATCGTGGAATTAAGTAATCGTTGTTGAAGTATGCCACCAAAGCATGAAATAGCAATAAGCCGTTGGCAATTACAAAAGAGGTCAATAAATCAACCCCTAAAGGAAATAAAAATCCGTAAACCCAAGCATATATCAACCAAAATACGAAATGGTCGATTTTCCATTTTAATAAAAACTGTTCCAGTCTTTGGGTTTGTGTGAGTGAATAATAAGGCAAGGATTAACCTCCTATGTTTCGCAACAAATCCAAACCTACACTCAAGATTTTCTCAGTGTACAAAATTCTAGATGTTGGCTTCGCCGAATTTTCTAGAAACGATGTGGTACTAACTGAGGCCGTTTGTTGCTTATCGAAATAAAAATCGGCAATGAAGAATCCCACCACATTTGCGACAAGCAAAGCAAGCAATATCAAAAAATTACGTTTTACCTTTTTTGTCATACCGTGTAAAGATTCAAAAATGATGCCAATATTACTAAGACGTTTTAAAATGAAAAAAGTTTCACTTCAATTGAAAAAAATCTGAAATAATTTCAGACTCCACCGACAAAATGGCACTATCTCTATCGTTTAATGGCCTTTCTGCATCAATTCCTTTTTTATTAACTGACAACCAATCCATTCGATCTTTTTGAATGATTCCGCAAACTTCATCCATATGAAAAACCGCATTATTGGGATGATTTGCCCTGAAAATGGATCTGCTATACGTTGCTTTCTGATCATACTCTTGAAAACAGAAATCCAGAATGGAATTGTAAATATCCGTTTGAGACATGCAAAGATTGGAAAGGTCTGGCACTGTATTTTTTATATGCTTCCCAAGAATAAAAAAAGGAATTCGAAAGAATTCACGCTGCCCAAAATGGGTGGCTTCACTGTTCAAATACTTGCCGTGATCGGAGACGATTATGAAACAGGTTTCATTGAAATTGGAATTACCGAAACAGGCACTTAAAAATGAATTCAAACTTCGATCTACATACGAAACCGATTTATAATAGGCCTCGGTTTCATTTTTTGAACTCTGGGCATTTACATCAAAAGGTTCGTGGCTGCTGAGTGTTAAAACCGCTGAAAAATAGGGTGATTTCACCATCGATAAATCTCGATAAACCTCCATTAAAACGTCTGAATCGTGATACCCCCAATTGCCTTTATGGATTAAATGCTTCATGGATCCTTTATCGATAACTCTATCAGCTCCACCCTTTAACATATAAGATCGGGTATTAACAAAATCAGCATCCCCCCCATAATAAAAACAGGTTTTAAACTGTTTCTTCTTAAAAAACCTCATGAGGTGAGGCAAATGTCGTGATCGCTCGGGTTCATGTAAAATACCCTGCCAAGGTTGACCAGGCCAAGCACTAAAAACACTTGCCAATCCTTTATCTGTTCGATCTCCAGTAGCATAACAATGCCTAGAAAAACGCCCGAATTGCGTTGCCCATGAGTCTAATAATGGTAGCCCATTATAATGATTCCCCCCTAATAATTTCGAGGTTTGAGCACTAACGCCTTCTAACACAATAAGAACAACATTCTTTGGCTTCCAATTAGAAATGAGTGTGCTGGTATCCTTTTTATCCCTTTGTTTATAACCGACTACATATTTCTCATTATAAAATGATTTAGCTAATAAATGTTCGACATCGGGATATCGAGGTGCACTGAAAATCAAATAATTTACATTCCAAAAAGCATTTGTAGCTAAAAGATTTATTTTTTCATCAGAGCTTCTATGTGCCTGGGTAAGGGATAATGGAATTTTCCCAACCCCACCTCTTGCAGTAATAAAAAGCAATACCAAAAACACCAAATTCAAAATGACATTTTTAAGTGATTTGTTTATGAGCGCATCTTGGATATTAACGTATTTTCTTCTAAAAAAAACCATACCTAAGCTTCCAATGCCCAAAATTATTAACCCTGTACCAATCAATAACCATATTGG
>CBFHGY010000083.1:0-9607 GCA_965655465.1 Bacteroidia bacterium
AGAAAAATTCTCCGTAATTCAAGAGAAAAATCAGTTACGATTAATAAATGAAGGAGAACAAGGCACACACATACTGAAACCAATTCCAAATACAGGGAAAAATGCATATCTGATGCCTGCTAATGAGCATTTAACAATGCAAATAGCATCTCAAATTTTTGGAATTGAAACAGCTGATAATGCCCTCATCTTTTTTAAAGATGGTGCACCGGCATATATTACTAAGCGTTTTGATGTATTACCTGACGGTTCAAAATTAGCTCAAGAAGATTTTGCATCATTAGCTCAAAGAACTCCCCAAACGCATGGAGAACATTATAAATATGAAGGAAATTATTTTCAGCTTTTTGAATTACTAAAGCAATTTGTACCAGCCTACCCTATTGAATCGATAAAACTATTCAAGTTAATAGCTTTTAATTACTTGTTTTCAAATGGAGATGCTCATTTTAAAAATTTTTCAGTGATCGAAACCCCCCAAGGAGATTTTAAACTAAGTCCAGCATATGACTTACTGAATAGTAGAATCCATATTAACGACAGGGATTTTGCCTTAGAAGAAGGCTTGTTACAAAAGGCGAATGCTCAGGGAAAAGTGCTTGAACAATTTTATAAGCTAGCAGAAATGGCATCCATTTCGGAAAAACAAGTAAATAAGGTTTTTAAAAACTTACTATCCAACGAGGACAAAGTCGTAATGTTAATTAAAGCCTCTTTTTTATCGGATAAACTAAAAAGGAATTATTTACAAGCTTATCAAACACGGTTAAAAAAACTTGTAAAGTAGTTGTAAATAAAGGAATTACATTGTATTATTTTGTAAAAGCTTGTGTCAACTTACTTGCCGATACAAAATGTAACTAAAGATTTCCCCTAATACCTCCTCATTGTCAATTTCACCAGTTATGCCCGCCAAGGCACGGATGCCTGAACGCAAGTGAAACGACATTAAATCGCCGCTCAAACCCAATTCCAAGCCTTGCTGGATGGCTGCCAACTCTTCCGAACATTGATCCAATGCTCCCGAATGTCGTGCATTAGTGACAACCGTTAATTGCTGCAACTTATCTATATCCTCCCGAAAACGCAACGCAATCTCTGCCCTTAATAAAGCAACCGAATTACGATCCTTCGCCTTTAATTCCCAAATATGAGGTTCTATTCCCGCATTGAAATCTTGTAAAATCTGTGCATAAGGCGTTAAATTTCCCCCAAAAACATCCAATTTATTGGCACAAATCCAGATTCGTTTGGTACGCTGCTGCAAACTATGCAAATCAGAAAGCAATTCTTCAGGACTAATTTCTGAAGGATCGAATAAATACAAGGTAGCGCCCGCCGATTCTATATGCTTGAAAGTGCGCGAAATGCCTTCCCGCTCGATAGCGTCGGTAGCCTCGCGTATTCCGGCCGTATCTATCAATCGAATCGAAACATCACCCATCTGCATGCGGTCTTCCAAAGCATCGCGGGTAGTTCCCGCGATATCACTTACAATCGCCCGATCCTCATTCAATAATGCATTAAACAAGGTACTTTTACCCGCATTCGGCCTACCCGCTAACACTAAGGCAAAACCCTTCTTTAACGCATTTCCTAATGCAAATGAATCACGCAATTCATCCACACGCAACTTAATATCGCTCACCAGATTGCTCAATTCGGCCCTAGAGGCAAATTCCACATCCTCCTCGCCAAAGTCCAGCTCCAATTCTATGAGTGCCGTAAAATGCAATAAACGCGCTCTCAAATCCGTAATATCCGCAGAAAAACCTCCTCGCAGCTGATGCATCGCCTGTTCATGGGCAAACTTGTGTTCCGAAGCAATCAAATCCGCTACGGCTTCGGCTTGTGCCAAATCCATCTTCCCATTTAAAAACGCCCGTTTTGTAAACTCCCCAGGCTCTGCCATGCGAACACCATTACCCAAATAAGCCCGTAATAACCGCTGCGAAATATATGTACTCCCGTGAACCGACACTTCTACAATATCTTCGCCGGTATAGGTTTTAGGTCCCCGAAAAATAGCTACTACCGCTTCATCTATTAACCCATCGCTATCAAATAATTGACGTAATACCATAGTGTGGGAAGCCCTATCACGAACCGAACGTTTACATAATAAATCCGTTGTGTAAATGGCCTCTGGGCCCGATACCCGTATAACTGCAATAGCTCCTGCAGACGATCCAGTAGCCAATGCCACAATGGTATCTTGTTCCATCATTCTACAAAGTTAATACAGCAAACGCATTACACACTTGATGTGAGCGGATTTATACACGGTTAAAATCTATAGATCATGAATAGATGCTAACAAAAAACGGTTGACTGCATTGAATAGTACAAATAACCAAGGCGAAGAATACGGAATTAATGCACCGTACACATCAAATCTTTATAAAAATCACAAAACAAAAATGCAGGAAATTGTCACTCCTTCATTTTTTTGGGTATTTTTACTCCATGTTAAGTGATATAGAAATTGCACAACAAGCGGTCTTAAAACCGATTAATCAAATTGCTCAAAACATAGGATTAACCGAAGACCATGTGGAACCTTATGGAAAATACAAAGCGAAGATTGCTTTTGATATCGACAAACAAAAAATTTCGCAGAGTAAACTCATTTTAGTCACGGCAACTACTCCCAATAAAAGCGGTTCGGGTAAAACTACCACTTCAGTTGCACTCACGCAGGGCCTTCAGGCCTTAGGAAAAAACGCCATTGTTGCTTTGCGCGAACCTTCATTAGGTCCTTGCTTCGGCATGAAAGGTGGAGCCGCCGGTGGCGGGTATTCTCAAGTACTTCCTATGGAAGACATCAATTTACATTTTACCGGTGATTTTCACGCCATTACCTCTGCTAATAACACCATTGCGGCGTTGGTAGATAATTATCAGTACAACCACAGAGGAAAACCTACCCAATTGCGTGCTGTACTTTGGCGTCGGGTACTCGATGTGAATGACCGCTCACTCCGAAACATTACCACAGGAATGGGTGGCGTATCAAACGGAATTCCACAAGAAACCGGATTCGATATAACCCCAGCAAGTGAAATCATGGCCATATTATGCTTGGCCAATTCCTTCGAAGATTTAAAAGACCGCTTGGGCAATATTTTATTAGGTTACACCTATGAAGGCAATACCTTTCTATTAAGGGATCTAGGTGCAGTTGGCGCTATCGCAATGTTATTGAAAGATGCCTTCCAACCCAATCTTGTACAAACCCTAGAAGGAGGACCTGCATTCATCCACGGTGGGCCATTTGCCAATATTGCCCATGGATGTAACAGCATCATGGCAACCTATGCGGCAATGCAATTTGGAGAATACGCCGTTACCGAAGCGGGATTTGGATCCGATTTAGGGGCAGAAAAATTCCTAAACATCAAATGCCGCGCAGCAGGTATTAAACCCGCTGCTACCGTGTTGGTTACTACCACACAAAGTTTAAAGCTGCATGGAAATATTCCCGATACCGACATCAAAAAGCCCAATCCAGAAGGATTATTGAAAGGATTAGAAAATTTAAAACGCCATGTTGAAAATCTTCAAAAACTGGGACAAACCGTAATCGTGGGCTTGAACCAATTCCATTTCGATACAGAAGAGGAACTGTCTATTGTAGAAAATTATTGCAAACAAATTGGAGCCGCATTTGCACGAAATACCGGCTTTGCAAACGGTGGCAAAGGGGCCATGGAATTGGCGAAACTCGTGATAGATATTGCAGAAAACAATCCTTCTGGCGATATTCAACATACGTACCATTTAGAAGACTCTATCGAACAAAAATTGAATCATATCGTTCAAAAAGTATATGGAGGAAATCGCGTGATCTTAGGAGAAAACGCAAAAAAATCCATCAAACAAATCGATAAGCTAGGTGCACAATCTTGGCCAGTATGTATCGCTAAAACACAATTTTCATTTACCGATAATGCGGCTAAAGTTGGGGCAGAAACTGGATTTGATATTCACATAGATCAACTAATCATCAATGCAGGGGCAAAATTCATCGTAGCAGTTGCAGGATCTATTATGCGTATGCCAGGCCTACCTAAAGAACCCGCCGCAATGGGCATGGATATCATTGATGGTAAAATCATTGGTCTTTCTTAAACCTAACTCATTTTTTAAGTTAAAGAATCCAATATCCATTTTAATTAGAACCTTGAAACGCTAGCCGTTTCAAGGTTTTTTTTTGGACAAAAGATGTCAGACAGCGCAAAAAAAAGGCCGACTCTCAAGAGCCGGCCTTTTAAAACGTTAGTTAAGATTTTATTTAACAGGTCTGATCAAGTTAACCGTACCATTCACACGGTTCACTTTATCTTTACCCTTGAAGCGGTATTGCATTTGGTAGAAATACGTTCCTGATGGTGCATCTGGACCGTCGTTATTTACCTTACCATTCCAGCTTACTTTCGGATCTTCACTGAAGAATACGCGCTCACCCCAACGATTAAAGATGCGGATTTCATATACATCTTGACCTTGTAATGGAACTCTGAATTCATCATTCAAACCATCACTACCTGGGGTAAATACGTTAGATAGATTGATAAACAAGTCAATATTCACAGGCTTACAAAGCGTATCTGAACAACCACTGGCGTTTGTTGCAATTAAACATACCCAATAACGACCGCTGCTATCATAAGACCATTGTACTTTTTGATTGTTCGACTGAGATTGCTCTTTGAATTCGCGAGGCAATTCATTTTGAAGGTCCATTTCACCGTCAAAGTGCACAAAACCCCATCTCCATTGTGTTCCATTTACATCGGTACGCGTAAATGTGAAGTCAGGTTTATTTGTACTGTCGATATCAAAATTGGCAATAACCGAATCTACCGTAAAGGTTAGTGGTTCCATCAATGTGGGGCACCAAGGTCTAGGGTGATTCTGATCATAATCTGCATAGTGCGTTACCCGATATACACCAGGATCGCTAAATTTACGCGCATACCTCTGGCTAGAAGTTGTTACGGTATCTGTTACCCATTGACCCGCTTGTGCACTGTAGTGTTCAAACTTCCATTTATAGGATTTCAAAATAGTATCTGAATTATCAATGAATACGTTGCTATCACCCGGACAAATCACGGGTTTTACTATTAATCCACGGACGGAGTCTCTTGGTAAAACCGTAATGATAAACTTCTCTTGCTTAGATAAGGTATCTGGGAATACAGCAGGGCAGAATTTGCGAATGTTTGGAGGAACAATCAAGCTATCAAACTGCTCTAAGTATACTTCATAGCGACCGGCAACATTATAGGTGTGCGTCACGAAAGTATCGGGTGCGTTTCTAATTGCCCCATCTCCAAAGAACCAAGTCCAATCAGACTGAATACCGGCACTATCGGTAGTATTTTTAAATTTAATGCTATCTCCTACGCAAATGGTAACTTCTCTACCTGCTTTATCCGCAAATTCAAATGCCGGACGCGGACCTGGTATTTTAACCCAACGCTCGAAAGTATCACCACAACCTTGATCCGTGTTTAAAGAATAACGGATTTTAAACCAACCGTTGCGGGTATATTTATGTGCAATTCTCGGAGGTAATCCAGCTTCTGAATTTTTGGCTCTTTCAAAGTAGTTATCGGAACCGTCGCCCCAATCAATGAACCATTTGTTCACGAAGTCACACACCATTGGTGTTGGACCGTAACAATTTTTCATCGCCCAATTACAAGGATCGTGTAATTCAGAGCTATCAAAGAATTCAATGATTGAATTACAACTAGGCACTTCTAATCCCAGATTGAAGGCAACATCCAAACGTGAAATATACACGCGTTTTGTGATGGTATCCAAACAACCAGTTGAGTCGCCCGTAATATTCATAAAGGTATAAACCCCTGAGTCATTCTTGTAATATAGACCACTACCACCACCTAATTGTAAATATGGATTGGTAAGGGTACCTACACCACCAGTAGCTCCATAATCACCTCTAAATTCATAGGTATCGGGATTTGATGGATCGTCGTCTTCTTTACTCCAATCCCAAACGGTTGCGCGCTCAACATTAGTATCACCTTGAACCAAACGAGCTAAACGTGCTGGATCTTTCCAATAATCATAACCGGTTGCTAAAGGACCTTGGTTATTCCAATAATTAGGATCCCAGGTACCAAAATTATCTGGGTCGGTAGAGAAATATCTGTAATCTGGGGCCATTACCAAAGATTCACCTTGATCTTGACATACGATAGAATCTGTAAACAAATCACTGAACATTGCAAAACCAACGATCAAGGGCACCGCCGCAATATCATCACATTCTCCATTATCGGAACGCATAGATACACCTAGGATATAGCGACCTGCATGACGAGGAACAAAGGTGTACGAATTTACATCTGCTCCAAAAACTTTATTGGTATCTAGTGGAGTGATGGTAGAATCTCTGAAATGGAAAACCGTCATCGAATCTTTATTCGGTATGTAATAGTAACGGATATCTTTACCATAACCTGCGGTATCTAAACAACCATAAGCACCTGTACTAGGTTGTCCGATAGTTCCAGTATCATTCCAAATCATTTTTGCAATGGTAGTATCTCCTAGAGCGAAAGGATCAAATCCAGCTGCATCTAAACGCTCTCTGATACGATCCCAAACTTTACTCACATCTGCTGCTAAAACATAGTCGCGGATTTCCGCAGTCCAAATGGTATCAGGACCACTGGTAATGGTTGCATTTCCATCATTCCACTCATTTTCACAAGGGGTTTGAACGGGATCTTCATATCCGCGGGTTTGAACGATATAGTTATACAAATAATCAGGATTACTCATTTTCCCATTGGGTAACATGAATGGCTTTTTGATTTTCTGATAACGGAATACATCTTCTTGGATAAAGCTTGAACTAAAGTTTACATAATAAGGACCGGCATTACTGGTTTGTAAAATCCAACGCAAGGTCATTAAATCATCCACTTTGGTAAAGTTATTCGGTGTGAATCGAGCGATAATGGGATCCCACTTACAAATTTTATAGTCACCATTATCATTCTTCACTAAATTCATAATTTCAAAAGAAGGATCAATGAATGGGAAACAAGCAAAACGATCGTAATAATGCGTATCTGCACATAATGGACGGTTTGCTGCACTTCCACCTGGTCTAGCGACACCGTTACCAACGATAACACCAACCGTTACACAACCTGTTGAATCGTTACATGGCTTACCCATATAATAGGTAGAGAATCGACTTCCAGGATTTCCTTTTGCATTATACCCCGGGTTAGGGTTTCCTGCATTCGTACCATCCCAATATGGTGGAGGTGATGGAGGAACTACAGGACGACCACCTGGATTTAATGAACTTAGGGATACCCAGTTATTTCCACAGAATGTATCATAGTTGATTTGCAACTCTGTGAAAGAACAACCTGGTTTCAAATCACTTAAAATAAAGGTCACCCCGTATGTTGGGTTTCTAGAACCCAAACATTCAATCGCATCTTTAATTAAACCACTTCCTACACCACCTGCATTTGCATGCATCAATACAATCTGACGCGTGGCTTCATCTTCACAAGCCATTGGATGACAGGTATCTTGGTGTTTTAATCTTACGTTGTTACAGGAAGGAATTCGGGCATAATACAAGGAGCGGAAACGCTCGTAGTTAATTATGTAATTGTAACCCTCGATACCAGCAGGTATGCGTTTGAAAGAATCTATGCGTGCAATGTTCTCTCCTTTTGCAGCGCGGATATTATACAAATTGTACGGTAGCGTATCTCGCTTTAAATAAACGGTATAGTTAAAATATACACTATCGTTTTCACTATTTAATATGATAATATCTTTGGGAGCCAGGGTGTCGATCAAAGGCCCAGTTACTACGGTTTTTACGCCATTCTTAATAATTGTCGCCGTGTTTCCTGCATCTAGTTCAATGGCAGCATAAAATTCCATAAAGCGTTCCGCTTTACCTACAACCTTTTTCTCCAATCCCCATGACTCCGTGCCTTGAATACCACTATTCAAATAGGTGGCACTATCCGTAGCATCTTTAGGAATATAAACTAAAGTATCATAGATAATATAGAACATACTATCTGGGAATACCGGAACCCGGATACAAATACCATTGCTATCGATAAATCTCGCATCTTCCATTGGGGCCATTTTGAAATCCGATAGCATTACCATATCCCAAGAGGGGTAGTAATGGTAAGGAATGGTATCCCTGGAAAAATTACAATTTACATTTACGTTCTTATTATTAAGGATGTCGGTGGTACACTTAGATCCGAAATTATCTCCAAAATCCCACAGACGAGTTGCACAAACACGTTCGCGCTTGAATGGATCGTTGTGCGCACCTGGCAATAAAGGACCTTGACCGGTATAAACCGTAGTGTCACCATTTTCATTTCTTTCGCGGCGTTTGGGAGGAACCCATATCCAAGCACCACCAACGTTTTGAAAATTATGTCCTAATGCTGTAGTTCCATCTTTGTAAAAGGTACTGTCATCATCCGTAAAATCTAAATCGTTGTGATAAAAAGTAGAATAATTCCTAAAATAAACCGTATCCATTACATCCTTCGGACATTGGAATACTTGCCAATCTAATATACGGTCACCCGTTACATCAACTACCGATCTAGGGCCTAATATAATCACGGTATCCATGATCAAAGCAGGTCCACATATCGGATGGTTATAAGCCAAAGTAATCAAGAAAGGTCCAAGACCTGTAAAAGAATGCGGAGGTGTCCAAGTTCTGAAATTTGTATTTTCAGGACCCGAATTAGGGTCACCGAATGTCCATAGGAAACCATTTACACCTTGTGGAATTTGATCCACGCTGAATTTTATTACGGGAGACGAAATACAAGTAGAATCTTTATCTGCTAGGATTTTTACTTTAGAAGTAAATACGGAAGCCGTTGACCTATTAAAGAAGCTATCTTTACAGCCGTCTTTAGTTCTGATGATAAGTTTTGAATCATAAACTCCTTGGCCATAAAACCAGTGACTGATGTCTGGACCCCAATCTTTATCATCTACCGGATTTACACCGATTGTTTTTTGACCGTCGCCCCAATACCACCAAATACTGTCTACTTGGTCTTTTCCAATTCTACTGATATTTTTAATTTTAGCTTCAACCGAGTCACATTTAACCGGTTTATTACTAGAAAAGGCAGCTCCTATTTTTTCTCTAACGAAAACGGCATCTGCAATATTTTGGGTATCTGTACAACCGTTTTCATCCGTAGATTCAATATATAAACTAAAGGTACCTCCACGAACGTCCTTAATAGAGAAACACAATTGATTCGGCATAGATGAAGGAGGGAAGTCATATTCAAAAAATTGACCGTCACCCACAACATATTTTGCGTTTACAATTTTCTTTCCGTTAGGATTTTTTGTATTATCCGTGAAACAAAATAAGTTGTTCAAGAAGCATTGTGAATCCAATGTAACAATAGTTAAATCAATTTTTGGTTTCTCAAAAATGTCAATATCAATACTTGTTTCACACTTCTGTCCGTTGATGGTGGTAGAATACGTAACCTTGTTTTTACCGGCTGTTTTAAATGCATAATTCACA
>CBFHGY010000084.1:0-9451 GCA_965655465.1 Bacteroidia bacterium
AATTAGGATTATTTTACGCGTCATGTCAACGGCCGTAAAATTATGTTGGCGAACACCGTCTTCTGCTCCATTAGCGCGGAAAGAAGGTGCCGCAATGATTAGCCATTCAGTGGGTTGATTGGCAATATCGGCATCAGATGGGCGCAAGAAAAGATGTTTTGCAAACAAATTCTGATACGCACTTTCGGTTACTACTTGAATATTTACTTGGTATTGTGGATCCGCTCCTGCATAAGCATGGCGGATGAACAAATCTTTACTGCCTAAATGATCTACAACACGGTCTAATAGGGCATTAAACTTTTCAGGTTCTAGAGCTTGATTAACAGGACCCCACCAAACAGTTTCGGCAGTTTTAGCATCGCGAACCATAAATTTATCTTTCGGACTTCTACCCGTAAATTCACCGGTATCAGCGGCCAAAGCCCCCATATCCGTTAAAATCCCCTCTTTGCGTTCCAAAGCTTTTTCAACCAATTCTTCGGTACTCAAATTCTCAAATACCTGATGGGCATGTGTGCGAATGGCTGTTAACAACTCTTCATTAGTCATCATAGTTAAATCTAATTATTTTTGTTCCACAAAATTACTACCCATTCGTATCTTTACCCAATAAATTCAGAATAAAAAACCTGCGAGTTTCGCACAATAAGTACACATAAAAACACCGATACTCAATGCCCACCAAACAAATGATTTACAGTAATTTAAAATATTATTTATATCCAAAAAAATACAGTGTCATTAAGACACTAAGCGTGCTATTTTTGGGCTTTTCAAGTTTAAATGCCCAAGGCTTAGACCTCTCAAAGGGTCGTGAAATTGGAGTTTATGTAGGAAGTACAATATGGGGATTGGGGAATGTTTACTTGAGCTATTCACACACCCTTCAACCACGGAGTTTTCAAATACCCAAAATCGACAACTACCACCGATCACAAGGAAATGTGAGTGTAAAAGCTGCATCAGACATCGGATTTTGGACATGTGCTATTATTTCGGGGCTTTCAGCAATTGATGGACAAAAACGCATTGATTGGAATTACGCCAACCTACTTGTGCAAAACACCCTAATTACGGCTAATTTAACGCAGACCGTAAAGGTTTTAACGGGAAGAGAACGACCGAGTAAATGGGACATGAACGACGATTACCATTCTTTTTTTAGCGGCCACAGTTCTTTAACAGCTTCTGCTGCTGCCACCTCCTTATATTATGCTTATCAGGTAGAAAATGCTCCGACACATGCAAAAGTCTTGGGATGGACGGCAGCCGGGCTAAGTTTAGCCACGGGTATTATGCGTATAGAAGCTGGCAAACATTACCCTTCGGATGTTATAGTAGGTTGGGCCATTGGCACAGGAATTGCGCTGTTAAATGCGCATATCCACCGACCGCGTTAGTGTTTGAGCTTGTCTTTAAACAGCTTCTTGAATTTTTCGACCTTTTCTCCTACCACAAACACGCAATACGGTTGGTTTTTATTGCCTTCGTAGTAATTCTGGTGATAATCTTCAGCGGTAGAATAATCTTTCAATGCCGTAATTTCTGTAACGATAGGATCGTCCCAAAGTCCGGATTCTTTGGCTGCATCTAAACTGGCGCGAGCAATCGTTTCTTGGGCTTCCCCCAGAAAATAAATACCACTTCGGTATTGGGTACCTATATCGTTTCCTTGTCGGTTCAAGGTTGTAGGGTCGTGGATGCGCCAAAACACGCCTAAAATTTCTTCTAAATTCGTTTTTTGGGTATCAAAATAGAGTTTCACGACTTCTACACATTGGGTTCTTCCGGTACAAACCTCTTTGTATGTGGGCTTTTTAACCAAACCGTTAGAGTATCCGCATTCTATTCTTTCGATGCCCTCCATATTGCGGTAAACCGCATCTAAACACCAAAAGCAGCCGCCACCTAAAACGATGCTATCAAATTGATTGGTTGGTATATCTTGTGTCATGGTTGATTTTTGGGTATTTTTAAGGGGACTTCCGGCACAGGCCAAAGGCAGCAAAAGCCACAGCAAGTAACGTTTCATTATTAGGTAACATTGCAGTTAGCCTTTTGTTTTGTATCCTTTTTTATGGAGAAAATCTTTTACCTTCTCTCCTACTTCGCCTTGAATGATAATTTCTCCGTCTTTTGAGCTGCCTCCCACTCCACAATATTGTTTCAATTGCTTTTCAAGATCTTTTAAATCTTCTTTACTGCCCACAAATTCTTTTATAACCGTGCTCGGTTTTCCGGAACGTACTTCTCGGCGTACGTATAAACGTTGTTTTTCAGGGGCTAAGGTTTCAGGCTCCACATCGTGATTGTCGTATTCAAAATCGGGATTGGTGCTGTAAACGATCCCTTGTTTGCCTTTGTTTTTATTGCTCATGAGTTATTTCTATGAATAATGGATGCCACGGGTTGTGCCTGAGGCATGATTACCAAATCGTTGATATTTACATGGGGTTTGCGACTTGCGATATAGAAAACAGCATCGGCGATATCTTCAGCTACCAAATTTTCAAATCCGTTATAAACAGTAGCCGCTTTTTCAATATCTCCGTCGAAACGAACTTTGCTAAATTCAGTTTCTACAGCTCCCGGATGGACCGCACTTACGCGTATTCCATATTCTGCTAGTTCTAGTCGCATTGCTTTATTTAAGGCATCTACGGCGTGTTTACTGGCGCAATATACATTGCCATTCATGTATACCTCTTTACCCGCAATAGAACCGATATTGATGATATGCCCTAATTTGCGCGCAATCATTCCTTGGGAAATTGCCTTAGACACATACAATAATCCTTTAACATTGGTATCTAACATAGTATCCCAATGGTCTATATTCCCATTGAAGAATGTAGACAATCCCAATGCCAATCCGGCATTATTTACGAGTACATCGATATTTTTCCACTCTGAGGGAAGTTGCTCTAAGGTTGTTAACACCTGTTCTCGATCTCTAACATCGAAACAACGTGTTAAAATCCTGCTAGGGTCTTTGGAGGCCTGGTATGCATCCAGTCGTTCTTGACGGCGACCCGTAATAATGATATCATAGCCTTCCTCGTAAAAGCGATCGGCACAAGCGGCACCAATGCCGGAAGTCGCTCCCGTGATTAATGCAATTCTTCTATCCATTATTTTTTGCGATTATTACCATATTAGGACTCAATACGATGTTTTGAGTGCTACGACCTGTTGCAAATAAAAGTGCTTTCAATCGCAATTTAACGACTTTAATAAGCACTTTTCGGAGTAATTCTTTTAAAAAGCTCGGTATTTCCATATTGGATTCTATGACGGTAACTTCTTTAAATCCACATGCCATTAATACCTGTTGTGCCGAAGATGCGTTCATGTAATTTTCATGCGTAAAATCGCCATTAGCATATACAGTTGCCATGGGGGCATCTAAATTGGGGGTTCTAAAAATAGCCAATCCTTGAGGTTTGATCTGTGTACGCAGTAAAGAAAGCAATTCTACCAATTCATTTTTGGTAAAGTGTTCTATAATATCCATTCCTGTAATGACATCGAATGGTTCTTTATTTTGCTTGAGAAATTCCAAGACATCGCCCAATTGTACCGTTGGCACTCCAAATTCATGAGCCATTTGAACTTGTTCTTCGCTTAAATCAATTCCGATGGTTTGCGTATACCCTTTTTCGTTAATTGCTTTAAGTAGACTCCCGCTGCCGCAGCCAATATCGAGTATCCGTATGGACTTATTTGCAGGCAATAGGGAAAGGATTTCGCGCTCAAAACGCCATTTTTCGCGTTCAAAAAGGCTTCGAGCATCGGTTAATGCCGCTCTTCCACTTTGCGTTGTATGATAATTAGCGTAAAGGGTTTCTCTGTATTTCATTATGAATTTTTTACAATTGGAATATCTACTGCTGCCATTATAGAACTGCAGCTCGCAACAAGGGTAGTCGAACCGTCTTCATGTAAATCAAAGACTTCTCCCTCACAAAAAATCAAAAATTTACCTGCTTTTTTCACTTTTCCTACTGCAAATACCTTTTTTGAGATACTTGGATTGAGGTAGCTTACTTTTAAATCCGCGGTTACTACATTCTTTTCCCGAGGAGCTGTTGTATATGCCGCAATTCCCGTAACCACATCTAATAACGTAGCCGTTACACCACCATGGGTAAATCCATTTTGTTGCAAATGGTGGGATTCAATGTTTATCGACATGCGGGCTTCCCCAATGTCTACAAAATCCAAAACCAAACCCATGTGATGGATAAAATGATTGTTTTTTAAACGCTCATTTAAGTAGGTCATTAATTCTTGATTCATCCTTCTATTTTCTTTATTGTAATCTCGGGAAACCCGAAGATACACATTTACAAAATTGCATCGCTATTTAACTGGATTATACCCCGATAAGCGCAATATTTTTTGAGCATCGTGCTCCTTAAATAAATCCTCAACTGTAATGTCCATTTCTTGCATGTATCGTTGCACAATTTTAAAACCGGTAAAACTTCCAATCAAAGGAGGACATTCTGGAGGTATTCCTGGACCGAACGTTTTATCTCCATAAACAAAATACCGGCGATATAGGTTAAAGTCGTTCGAGTATAATGCTTTTTGTTCCAAATACAAACGCCACATTTGACCTTGATCGCGTTCCAACATAGCCCATTCCGTTTCAGAAAATCCCAAGGCGGTAAATGGATTTTTCCCTGTATTAATTTCCATCAAAACATACCAAATTTTCCCATCAAAAACGGCTTGTTCAAGCATGTTTTTTATTTTGTGTTTGGATTCGTACGTGCTTTTTAAATAATTCCAAACCAACATGGTTGGTATCTGAGCTGGATCGTTATAGCGATTATAAAAGCTGGGGACCTCCAACATGGCATAGAGCGGAAAGGTATCATTTAGAAACATTTCCTTTGAAAATCCCAATAAAAGCTCCCCACTTTCACTGGTATCTACAAAAGTATTGTAATTGCTAAACTGTGAAAAATAACCGATTAGTTTGGGCGTGGGAGTTTGAGGCAACATCGCTTGCAATTGCCCCCATTGCACGTTCAAGTCCTCGATCCAGCTATTTTCCTGATTATAATGTGCCTTCAATACTTGAAAAACGGGCTTATTCACTTGTAGCCATTTTCCAAAAACTTCGGCCAGGTCGGCATCTGAAAATCCGCGGTATCTCGAATAGTCCATTATTTCAGAAAACCACACATCAAAAAAACGGCCGTACGTAGATTTAAGTTTCTTTAAATCAGCAACTTCAACTCTTTTTTGAGACATATTATCCAAGTCTTTTGTAAAATCCACATAGGCAATTTCTGCCGGTTTGGCATTTTGCTTATAACAGGATGTGAACAACAGCAGACCCGCTGAGAGTCCTAAAACCCAAGATTTGTTAAAAAAGTTGTTTTTTTGCATATATATAAAAGGTATTTCAACACATGAAAAAGTTCAGCACACACCTTATGGGAATCGCATTAATGCTTTCTTGCAGTTCATTAAGCGCTCAAGACGTTACCGACCGTATCAATGTTGGTTTCAAAATTAGTCCAAATTTTTCCTGGTTGAAAATAACCCAAGGAGATATCATGGAAAATGATGGAATTGGTTTGGGATTTTCTTATGGATTAACAGGAGATTATAAATTTACCAAGTCCGATAATTATTACATAGGAGCAGATGTATTAGTATCAACCGCTCCTGTGAATATTAAACATGCCGGAACTTTGCAACGCAGTGTTTCGGATACTACACAAGTTTACAACAACGTGAATTTTCGATATGCGGTTCAATATTTACAGATTCCCGTTTATTTTAAACTTAAATCCAACGAAACAGCGGGAATGAAATATTATATCAATGTAGGATTGGCCCCTTCATTTGCTTTATCGCGAAAGCTGTCAACCAAGGTGGATGTTTCAAACACCTCTGTTTATGCAGGTACCAATTCTACTTCACACGACCCCAATAGTACTGAAAGCACCCGATTTGAATTCGATGGAGGCAAGGAAGAAAACACCCAATTTATTTTTGTAGACAATATGGCCTCTGCCCGAATGTCTTTAATCCTTGGTGCGGGAATTGAATACCCCATTTCAGGAAATGCAAGCTTTACCGCTGGATTGAGATTCGACAATGGTTTTACCGATTTTCTTTCCGATAACGCTTACAGCGGCAGACATAATTTCATTTCCTTAACTGCTGGAATTTTATTCTAGATTTCAATCCAGGATGCTGAAAATAGCAGTAGCGCAATTGAATTTTAAAATCGGCGATTTTGAGGCCAACACTTCACAAATCGCCGATACTTTATTTACAGCGAAACAAGAAGGTGTAGATCTTGTGGTATTCCCAGAAATGTCTGTTTCTGGATATATGCCCGATGATTTATTAGACTATCCCTATTTTGTTGAGAAATGTGAATATAGCCTTGAATTGGTGGCCCAAAGCTGTCAAGGTATTGCCGCAATAGTTGGTGGAATTATGCGCAATCCTGGTAAAGGGCGTTTGCTGCAGAATGTGTGTTGTTTTATGCAAAATGGTCGTATTGAAACAATTATTCCGAAAACATTATTGCCTACCTACGATGTTTTCAGTGAATCACGCTATTTTGAACCTGCAACCCAACAGCAAGTTATCAATTTTAAAGGGGTAAATCTCGGTATCGCCATCTGCGAGGATCTTTGGGATTTGTATAATAATTTCGAATACACACAAAGTCCTGGCGAGGCGTTAAAAGCATTAGGGGCAGATTTAATTATCAATCCATCCGCTTCTCCCTATCATTTAGATAAAGATTCTCACCGAAACAAGGTTTTCAGTGGGCAAGTAAACCGATTTAATTTACCCGTTTTATACGTGAATCAAATCGGCGTTCATACCGAATTACTTTTCGATGGTAGCAGCCGAGCTGTCAACAACAACGGTGAAATTGCCATGCAATTACCCAATTTCGAATCTTGTGTTCGCACGGTATTTTTCGATAACAATACCTTTATTCCAAGTGAAATAGCTGTTTCCTTAGATACGGAAATATTGCCTCAGCTTCATAAAGCTCTCGTATTTGGCATTAAAGATTACTTTCAAAAAATGGGCTTTACTAAAGCCATTTTAGGCGCATCTGGGGGAATCGACAGCGCACTTGTTCAAACCTTAGCGGTACAGGCCTTGGGTCCTGAAAATGTTTGCGCCGTTATGATGCCTTCACGCTACAGTTCTGAAGGATCTGTAAGCGATGCGCGTGCATTAAGTATAAATCTGGGCAATGAATGCCTTGAAATTCCTATTGAAGGTGTACACGATGCGTATGAATCCACCCTCAATCCGTATTTTAAAGATTTACCGATTGGTCTTGCGGAGGAAAATTTACAAGCACGTTCACGCGCCGTAATTCTAATGGGATTAAGCAATAAACTCGGTCATATTTTACTTAATACCAGCAATAAATCAGAAATGGCCGTGGGGTATTCAACCCTTTATGGCGATTTATGTGGAAGTTTATCAGTGATCGGAGATGTATATAAGACACAGGTTTATGCCCTAGCTGAATTCATCAATAGAGAACAAGAAATAATCCCTAGAAATATCCTTGAAAAGGAGCCCAGCGCGGAATTACGACCCGACCAGAAGGATTCCGATAGTTTACCCAATTATTCGATCTTAGACGGTATTTTACGTTTATATATTGAAGAATTTAAAGGTATCGATGAAATTGTAATGGAAGGTTATGATATGTCAACCGTACAACGCGTAATTCAATTGGTAAACGGCAGTGAATACAAACGGTACCAAGCTCCCCCTATCCTACGGGTAAGTAGTAAAGGTTTTGGAAAAGGGCGCGTGATGCCCCTTGTTGCAAAATATCCTTAATGAAAACACGTATCTATCCGCCTGAATTTTTTCGTTTATGTGCGGCGGCATTATTGTTTTTTCTTTCTTTTAATTTAGTAATTCCAGAGTTGCCCTCGATGTTGAGAGAATTGGGTGGTGCGGCTTATTTAGGTTGGATTATTCCGGCATTCTCCATAAGTGCCTTAATTGCGCGACCTTTAAGTGGTTGGTTTGCCGATAATATAGGTCGCAAGTTTACCTTAATTTTCGGGTGTGTTTTTTGCATCAGTGCGGGAATCTTTTATCCCTTAATTGGAACCCTATCAGGTTTTATATTAGTGCGAATCATTCACGGCTTCTCAACGGGCTTTACACCCACTGGGTTCACCGCTTATACGGCAGATATTGTTCCTGCTAGTCACCGGGGTCGCGCTATGGGCTGGCAAGGCCTTTTTAATAATGCAGGTACAAGTTTAGGATATGGATTAGGTGCCATCATTACTTTACATTATGGTCGTGACTTCATGTTTTTAAGCAGTGTATTGTTCGCAATAATGGCATTGATATTATTTGCAACTTTGCCAGAAACGCTTCCCAAGAAAATAGAAAAAAGTCGGCCTTCTTTGAAATGGCGAAGCATGCTGTTTTTACCCACCTTACGACCAGGTTTCATCATGATGTTAGTGTGTATTTCCTTGGGTTCCGTTTTAACGGTAATGCCCGATTACACGGTTTCATTGGGCTATGCCAATAAAGGAATGTATCTAACCTGGTATATTACATTTTCCTTGTTGTTTCGATTGATAAGTGGCAAAATTAGCGACAGTTTAGGTCGTGCATATTCTACGGCTATTGGAACAGGAGTTCAGGTACTATCTATGTGGATTTTGATTACAGAGCCGGGTCCGTATTTCTTTTATATCAGTGCCATTTTATATGGAATCGGACAAGGCTTTAACGCACCCAGTTTATTTGCATGGGCGGGAGATTTGGGAGGGACCGAACATCGTGGAAAGTCGATTTCTACCTTGTTTATCAGTTTAGAAATGGGAATTATTGTGGGTGGTTTGGTTTCTGGATATATGGTTTCTCGCTGGAACTACCACTATCAGGATGTATTTTTATTTAACTTGATAGCCTTTGCTATCGCGTTTATCGCCAGCCTTAATTTTATAAAGTATCCTTTAAAACAGGGTGTCGTTTAAGAATCCAATACACATCATTTTTCCATTTTGAATATATGTTATAGGAACCATAGATATGCTCAATGAATTCTTTTTCGGTTTGAGGTTTTCTATTGAATTTCCTTTCGAAAGAACCCTCCATATAATCGATATAATATTTAAAATCTAGCATACCTTCATACCAATTGGTATAGACGGCATAATAATCATTACCCATTCGGATAGCGGTGGTTTTGCGTTTTTTGGGATACCGCATTCCAACAAGGTTATAATAGGCTTTTGCATAGTAGGAATTTTGGCCATCGTTGCCGCTTTCTTCTATTTTAATTGCCGTGTACATTTTGTACCAAGGACCCATTACCCTTTTAGAAACGGTATGTAATTCGCGAACTTTCGGAATTTTATTCAGCGGAAGTTTCAGCGAATCGCAGTACAGAAAGCCTTCCTTT